>CAZOOM010000062.1:16357-17130 GCA_964581425.1 uncultured bacterium
CATTGTGCGTTTGGAAAAAGCGAACTACTAACCCCTTCTTCCTCCATCCATAAAAAAAGGGCGGAATCATTTCTGATCCCGCCCTTTTGATTTTTAATTTCAGATTTAGCTGAGCACTGAAACTTTCTTCATTTTCACATCTTTAAAAGGCTTATCGTTTCCATCTCGTTCCACATTCGCAATTTGATGGACCACATCAATTCCTGATGTCACCTGTCCAAACACCGAATGACGATCATCTAAATGCGGCGTAGGTCCTTCGGTGATGAAAAACTGACTTCCGTTGGTACCAGGCCCAGCATTGGCCATGGAAAGCACACCCGGCTTATCATGGCGTAATTTAGGAGAAAACTCATCTGCAAATTGATAACCTGGTCCGCCACGGCCTGTTCCTGTTGGATCTCCGGTTTGAATCATGAACCCAGGAATCACACGATGAAAAATAATTCCATCGTAAAAACCCTTTTGAGTCAGCGTCACAAAATTCTTAACGGTGTTGGGAACTTCTTGAGGATATAACTCCACTTGAATATCACCCAAGGTGGTTTCAATTTTAACGTTAATCACTTCTTTTTTCATAAGCTCCTCAATCGATGTAGCTGCAGATGTGACTGCCGGCGCAGCTGCAGGTGGCGTGGTTGGGGTCGGTGCATCAGCTTTTTTTTCTCCTGCCGTTGCACAACCCGTCAGTCCTAGGATTAATAAACAAAATAGCGAAATGGTTTTATCCCTCATCAAGCTCTCCTTGGTTAAAGTTAATCAATAAAAGTTCT
>CAZOOM010000063.1:0-17014 GCA_964581425.1 uncultured bacterium
TCCTAATACGGCGATGCATCCTAATAATTTAGTGATGACACTTATGGGAGCTGGTCTTCTGTGGGTGGGATGGTTCGGGTTTAACGCAGGAAGTTCGGTTGCATCTGGTTTAAGTACCGCCCGCGCGCTAACGGTTACGCAAGTTGCTGCTGCGGCTGGAGCTCTTACATGGATTCTTCTAGAATCCATGAAACACAAAAAAGCCACAAGCTTGGGGACTGCTTCTGGAATTTTGGCAGGTCTTGTGGTGATAACACCTGCTGCCGGTGTTGTGCAAGTACCAGGCGCACTGGCTCTTGGTGCAATTGCTTCTGTGATTTGCTTTTTTGGATTAAATCTCAAAGTAAAATTAGGCTACGATGACAGTCTTGACGTTTTTGGTATCCACGGAGTTGCAGGAATCGTGGGAGCGCTCGCACTCACATTTTTTATTCGGCCAAGCTGGATGGCAGAAGCCGCAGCAAAAGTAGGCGGCTCTTGGACTGTGATGCAGCAACTTGGAGTTCAGGCTGCGGCAGTTGGCATTACCGTTGGATACACTGCAATTGTCAGTTTTATTCTTGTGATTCTGGTCGAAAAAACTGTGGGTTTCCGCTCTCAGAGCAAGGATGAGATGGCAGGTCTTGATACCAGCATGCACAGCGAACAAGGCTACGGCCTTTTAAACCTCAATTAATCGGGAGGATCGAGATGAAACTTATCACAGCGATTATCCAGCCCGACAAGCTTGACGAAGTACGTGAGTCCCTTGTTGCGGCAAAAATTACTCGAATCACAGTCAGTCGAGTCACAGGTCACGGCAGGCAAGGCGATGAGGAAATTTATCGTGGTCAAATTGTGGTTCCAAATTTGATTCCGAAAGTTCGACTTGATATTGCCTGCAATGATGAATTTGTCCAGATTGCCATTGATGCCATTCTCAAAGCTGCAAAGCACGGGGATGAGGGCAAAATCGGCGATGGCAAAATTTTTGTCGTCAACCTTGAGCAGTGTATTCGCATCCGCACAGGTGAAAAGGGCGGACAAGCCATCTAAGTCAACGTAACGCATTTGAAGAGAGGCGGTTCTTTATTAACAAAGAACCGCCTCTTTGTTTTATCCATCTCTTCTGCTAAACTTTCTTCCCATGTATCAAATCTTAATTGCTGGCGCGGGATATGTCGGACTGCACGCCGCTGAATATTTTTCGCAAAAAAAGCAGCGAGTCACGGTCATCAAACGCACAGACCGAAACGAAGACAAGTTGTGCAGCTTGGGCGTTAACATCCTCAAACTTGATTTGTCTCAACCCGGCAGCATCCCTAAAGTTCCGGAAGCTCATTTTGTTTTAATTGCACTGGCGCCGGATGAGAGAACTGACGATGCTTATCGAAAAATTTATTTAGACGCAGTCTCTAATCTCCTGGCAGGCATCGCAAAAAACCCACGGCCTCTCCTTGTGCTTTATCTTTCCAGCACCGGGGTCTACGCAGCCAATCAGCAAGGTCCCATAGATGAAGATACGATTCCCGAGCCTTCTACTGAACGAGGAAAAATTTTATTAAAAGCAGAACAGCAGGTTCTTCAGGCCCCATTTCCAAGCGCTGTCTTTCGACTCAGCGGAATTTATGGGCCGGATCGCAACCGGATTTCCATGTTTCAAACTCAAGCTTGGCCTCCGCAGCATCCTGAAAAGTATATGAATATGATCCATCGGGACGATATCGTGGATGCAAGTTTGATTTTATTGAAGCGGGCCAAACCCGGTAAAGTGTATCTTGGGGTGGATGATGAGCCTGTGCTTGAATCTGAGTTCTATGCGTGGCTTTCGAAGGAGCTCAAAACCCCATTTCCGGACTCCATCTTAACTCGTGAAAATCACAAGGGGAAACGCTATACTAATACCGCATTAAAAGCCACGGGATTCACCTTCAAATATCCGAATTTTCGTGCGGGATACCAAGAACTCTTAAATCCAAAATAAGAAAGATAATTTATGACTCATGACATGCAGCCTAAGAAACATGAACCGCGTTTAGTCTGGATCGATATGGAAATGAGCGGGTTGGATCCAAAAAAAGAAGTGATTTTAGAAATTGCGACCATCATCACGGATAAAAAGCTTAATGTCCTTGAAGAAGGTCCGGATCTTGTCATCTATCAAGCTGATAAGTATTTAGATGCCATGGATGAGTGGAATAAAAAGCATCATCATAAATCTGGACTCACTCATGCCGTAAAAAATTCAACGGTCACGCTCAAACAAGCTGAGAAGCTCACGCTGGAATTCATCAAAAAATATTGTCCAGAACCTAAAAAAGCACTGCTTTGCGGTAATTCCGTGCATCATGACCGCAGGTTTATTGAGCGCTACATGCCCAAACTCCATGACTATCTTCACTACAGACATATTGACGTCAGTACCGTGAAATCTTTGGTCATGTTTTGGTACCCTAAAAATAAAAAAACTTACCAGAAACGCAGCACTCATCGCGCACTCGATGATATCCGCGAATCCATCATTGAGCTTCAGCACTACAAGAAAAAATACTTCAAATCATTTGTCAGAAAATTATCTTCAGAATCTGTCGCTCCACGCTAAATCGATGAATAAGAAAGTTGTCATTAAAACCTTCGAATGCATTTGCACCTTTGTGCAAGTACTCCCGCGTGAGGGCTCAAGGATAGCCCTCTACACGGAACCTCAAGTCTTGATGTGCGTGTCATGAATAAAACTCATAAGGTCATCATCAAGACTTTCGGGTGTCAGATGAATGTTTATGACACGGAAGTTGCCACAGGCCTTTTAGAAAAACAGGGGTATCAAATCCTCCAGGAATATGAGGGCCCAGAAACCATCACGGGAAGTGAGGACTCAGGGAAAAAGGAGTGGTTTGAGGCTCCGGCCGATATTGTGATCATGAACACCTGCTCGATTCGTGAACACGCTGAGGACCGCGTTTACAGCCGCCTTGGAATGCTTCAGGTCGCAAAAAAGGCGAAGCCTGACCTCATTGTGGGTCTGATGGGCTGCATGGTTGAAGAACACCGGGAAAAACTTTTCCGCAGATTTCCTCAGCTCGATTTTTTAGCCGGCACGCGAAATATCCGTGACCTTCCTGGGTTGATTGAAAATGTAATGAAAAATCGTGAGCAAATCTCCCGCATTCAAAGAACCGGATTAGGGATTGAATACACTCAAGAGATTCAGCGGCAAGATCCTTATCACGCCTGGCTTCCCATCATGACTGGATGCAACAAAGTCTGCACCTTTTGCATTGTTCCCAAAACTCGAGGCCCAGAAATTTCCATGACCGCTCGAAATGTTTACCGTGAAGCCTCGCGCTTAGTTGAGAGCGGAGTTCAGTGGATTACTCTCCTTGGACAAAACGTGAACTCGTACAACGGAGCAGAAGAAAAAGTCCACAGACCACAGACCATAGACCACAGTGATTCGCCATTCGAAACCGTGGACCGCGGACTGTCGACTGTGGACTCTCCTGCACAAATTAGATTCCCTGACCTTTTAGGTGAACTTGCTTCCATTCCCGGACTCCGGCGATTATCTTTTACGACATCACACCCGCAAGATGCTACTGAGGAACTTTTTCAAACCATTCGCAAATATCCTAATATTTCAAGACGTTTTCATTTGCCACTCCAATCTGGATCAAGCCGCATCTTGAAGCGCATGAAACGCCTCCACACGTATGAAGAATTTCGCGACAAAATCAAGCGCTTGAGAGAGCTCGTGCCGGATATCAGTCTGACCACCGACATTATTGCGGGATTTTCAGGAGAAACCGAGGAGGATCACCAAGAAACTTTGAAAGCGCTTGAAGAGATTCGCTTTGATAGTGCTTTTATTTTCAAATACTCACTCAGACCCGGGACCCCTGCAGAAAGATTACCAGACGATGTTTCCCAAGCGGACAAAGAAAGACGCAACAGCGAACTTTTAAAACTGCAAAAGCAAATCGAAACAAGTTCCAATCAAAAGTGGCTTGGGAAAACCGTGGAAGTCTTTCTCCAATCTAAATCTCACAAACTCGCTGATTCGCTTCGGGGCAGGACTCAACACGACAAACAAGTGGTGGTCCAGGCACCTGAAAATTTTCTAGGCTCTTTTGTTCAAGCTAAAATTACCGGGCTTAAATTTGAAACTTTTTCTGCCGACCTCGTGAGCTGAGTGATTTGATGCGCTACGTTACCCGGGAGGAAATGCGATCCATCGACCAGGCTGCAACACAGCGGTTTGGTATTCCAAGTTTACTTCTCATGGAAAACGCGGGAAGTGCCGCTGCCGGAATTGCCGCACAGCAGATCCCTCATCTCAAAACCAAAAATCCTAAGGTTTTATGTCTTTGCGGACCGGGGAATAATGGGGGAGATGCCATGGTTGTCACGCGCCATCTCTTTAATCGTGGCTTTGATGTGGGTTATTATTTGAGCGCCTCACCCAAGAAAAATAGCTACGAAACCGCCTTGAATTTAGACATCTTAATTAAAATGGGAATTCGCAGGATTCAGCATCATGAGGATTTGAAGGCTCTTCGACTTGCCATTATGGAATCAGACTTCATTGTTGATGGCTTATTTGGCATTGGCCTGAGTCGAAATCTTGATACATTAAACTTAGAGATCATTCAAGCTGTGAATGAGTCAAAAAAACAAGTATTGTCACTTGATATTCCATCTGGAATGGATAGTGACACAGGGCATGAACTTCCTGAATGCATCAAAGCCAAGTGGACCGTGACTTTTGGGCTTCCGAAAAAAGCTTTTTCAAGCATGAACACAAGCCTAAAGGTTGGTGAGCTTTTTATGGTTGATATCGGACTTCCGCGGGCGCTTTTGCATTCGCCTTCCATTGCTTGACACGCTAGAGCCTTTTTGATAGAAAACTCCCTAACTTAATGCTTTTATAAATCCTATTTTGACCGAATTCACACGTCTCGGTATAATTCAGCATGAAACATCAAAGATTGCCACAGTGGCTGCGCCGTTCCATCGCGCTTCACCCTGCTGAAAATACGCATTCCATTTTAAAGACTCACCGCCTCAACACAGTTTGCGAATCCGCGGTTTGCCCCAATCAAAACGAATGTTATTCTGCCGGAACCGCAACTTTTATGATTCTCGGCAACCTCTGCACGCGCCGGTGCACTTTCTGCGCGATCGATACCGCAAAACCAGGCCCGGTGGAAAAGGACGAGCCGCTCCGTGTTGCTGAAGCGGTCCGGGAAATGGGGCTTGAGTTTGTCGTCATTACGTCCGTAGCCCGTGATGATCTGGACGACGAGGGGGCCGGACATTTTGCTGAAACTTTAAATGCGATCCGCGCGATCTGCCCCAATGTTGCCATTGAAGTTTTAACACCAGACTTTCATGCGCGTGAAGAACTGATTCACATCGTCGTGCAAGCAAAGCCCATTGTGTTTAATCACAATATTGAAACGGTAAAAAGACTTCAATTTCAAATTCGTCCGCAAGCCAGGTACGAACGCTCAATGGAAGTCATTAAAACCATCAAAAAATTGGATCCACTCATGAGCACGAAAAGCGGCATGATGCTTGGGCTTGGTGAAACTCATCAAGAAATTTTGGAAACCGGCCGAGATTTACTAGAATCCGGATGTGAAATTCTCACTTTAGGACAGTACTTACCACCTGATAAAAACTTCATGCCGGTGGTTGAATTTATTCATCCTGATAAGTTCCGAGATCTTGCTCAAGAATTAAAATCCATGGGATTTCGAGAAGTATTCGCAGGTCCGCATGTTCGAAGTTCGTATCATGCGGGTGAAACATTTTTAAATGCACAAACGATTTAACGAGAGAAAGGGTTTTTGCATCATGATGAAAGAAGTGACGTTAGAAGGACTCCCCAAACAAATCGAAGAAGCGACCATTCAAACCTGGTATTATGAAGAAGGTGATCGCGTGACCGAAGGCGACGAACTTCTTGAAGTATCGAGTGGAGAAGGCACCTACGTGATTCAGGCTTCTGCTGCCGGGATTTTAGCCGAGGTTTATTATGATGAAGGAGATACCGTTGCTCGAGGCGAAGTGCTTTGCATGATTGATAATGAAGAAGCTTTTGAAGACAATGAGGACAGCGAGGATGAAGAGGATGATGAGGAAGAAGAGGAAGTAAGCGAAGAGGACGAAGAAGAAAAAGTCGAATCTGAGGATGACGATGAAGATGAAGAGGAAGATGAAGAAGACGAAGACCTCATCGATGACGAAGATGATTTTGATGATGACAGGGACGAAGACGAATAACTTTGGAGATTTAACGTGAGTGATTTAATGAATCTTAAAAGCCCGGCTGATTTTATTGGCAAACAAGGTCCTGGTGTGATTAGTTTTGGCTCCGGCCAGCCGGACCTGCCTCCACCGAAAGAAGCCTTTGAAGGCATTAATCTTACAAGAGATCTTCGTTATGGACTCATTCAAGGTGAGCTCAATTTACGAGAAGCTCTCACGCATGAATATCCAGGATCCACAGCAGAAAATTTTGTGATTACCAATGGAGCCTCGGAAGCCTTGGATCTAATTTTCCGAGCCTGGGGAAAGGGAGGAAAAGTTTTGCTGCCGCGACCGTACTATTATTCTTATCCGCCCATCATTGAAATGGCAGGCATGGTCCCTGTTTACACCGATCTCATTGACGGCCGCATTGATCTTGAAGATTTCAAAAATAAAATCAAAGGTTGTAAGGCAGTTCTTATTAATTCACCTTCGAATCCTACCGGGCGTGTGGAGTCGATTGAGACGCTGAAAGAAATTGAGAAAATTACTCAGCAGCTTGGTGTGTTTGTGGTTTCTGACGAGGTCTATAAAGATTTAATTTACGAGCGGGAAAATTATCATATTAAGGGTGATCATGTCATTACGGTAAACTCTTTTTCCAAAACCTATTGCATGTGCGGCGTACGCGTTGGTTATTTATGGAGTGCAGATAAAAAAATTGTTGAAGAAGTTTGTGAGATGAAAACTCACACCTCCATGAACACCAACTTAGTGGGGCAAGATATGGCCATGAGTGCCATGAAGGCTCCGCGTGAATACATCCTAAAGCAGCAGCAAATCTGGCGTGAGCGCCGGGATTACATTTATAAGGGACTCGTCGATCTTGGATTTGACCTATGGAAACCCGAGGGGGCATTTTACGTTCTGCCCAAATGTAAAAATGCCAGAAAGTTTCTGGCCACGCTTTATCAAGATTTTAAAGTCATCACTTATTTGGGAGAGTGGTTCGGAGCCCCTGAGCGTTTAAGGCTGAGCTATGCGCTTGATATCCAGCAAATCGAAGAAGGTCTTGGACGCATCAAAGACGCAATGAAAAAGGTCCCTGTTCTTTAGCTCCAGGATGAAGACCTCATGAAAAGTCAAAAATCTTCGCCGGGAACAAAATCCATTGGCGTGTTTGATTCGGGCCTCGGCGGACTTACCATCGTCAAAAAACTTCGGCAAATCCTTCCCACCGAATCCATTGTTTATTTTGGCGATATAGCGCGCCTTCCTTACGGAATCAAATCCCAAAAGCAAATCGTTGAGTTCTCGATTCAAAATGCCGAGTTCTTGCTCACGCAAAATGTGAAGACCATCATGGTTGCCTGCAACTCTTCATCTTCAGCGGCGTACTCCATTCTCAAATCGCGATTCAAACTTCCCATTATTGATGTCATTGAGCCGGCTGCACGTGAAGCTGTTTCCACGACAAAAAATAAGCGCATTGGAGTCATTGCAACGCAAGCGACCATCGACACTCAAGCCTATGAAAAGACACTCACGTCGCTGGATCCTCAGCTTGAGGTTTATTCGCGAGCCTGCCCGATGTTTGTTCCCATGGTGGAAGAAGGATGGTTGGATGGAAAAATCACGGACCAGATCGTTGCGCTTTATCTGGAACCAATAAAAAGGAAAAAAATTGATGTCCTGATGCTTGGATGCACGCACTATCCGCTTTTAAAAAAATCAATTCAAAAATATGTCGGACCCAAGGTGAAATTGATCGATTCTGCAGATGCAAGTGTCAAAAGTCTTAGGGAATCACTTCATCTCCATGATTCACAATCAAGTAACAAATCTAAAGGCAAGTTGCAAATCTTTGTAAGTGACAAGCCCCGGAATTTTATTCGAGTAGGGGAACAATTTCTCGGAGAAAAGCTTGAACATGTCTCTATCGTCCGTCAATCCACCTAAAGCTGTCTGCCTTTTTTCAGGCGGACTGGATTCCACGACCGTGCTCTATTTTGCACGTAGCCAGGGAAAAGAGGTTGTAGCGCTCACGATTGACTACGGTCAAATTCACGCTAAAGAACTCGCGATTGCCACCCAACACGCAAAAGAACTTGGCATCCGCCATTATTTAGTAAAAACAAATTTCCCCTGGGGCGGAAGTGCTCTTCTGGATAAATCCATTCCGCTTGCACATCACAGAGAGCTAGCCGCCATGACCGACATTCCCGCATCTTACGTACCGGCGAGAAATACGGTTCTTTTAGCGCTCGCAACTTCCTGCGCAGAATCCATCGGAGCCAAAGAAGTTTTTATTGGCGTCAACCACCTTGATTTCAGTGGCTATCCGGATTGCCGGCCGAATTTTATTAAAGCCTTTGAGTCCACGGTACGAGAAGGCACCAAGGTGGGGGTTGAAGGCGCCTCAATCACCATTCAAACTCCACTGATTCAGCTCGCCAAACGAGATATTATTCGTCTTGGAACCAAGCTCAATGTTCCATACCAGAAAACATGGTCTTGCTATCAGGGACTTGAAAAACCTTGCGGATCATGCGATGCTTGCCTCTTGCGGGCCAAGGGATTTGAAGAAGCAGGAATTCCTGACCCTCTCATTAATCTATGAAATATCCACCTACATCCTCCAGCGCTCGGATCACAGAAATTTTCTCATCGTTGCAAGGTGAAGGCCCCCATGCAGGGGAGAGACACCTCTTTCTCCGCTTTGAAGAGTGCAATATCCACTGTGAATACTGCGATGAACTGCACAAAATTGGAGCATGGAAAACCCTCGAAGATGTCTTCAATGAAATCAACTCACTTGAGAAAAATGAAGGCCCTCATTCCTTTATTAGCTTAACTGGCGGCGAGCCCCTCCTTTATTTAGAATTTCTCAAATCGCTTTTACCCGCATTAAAAATGAAAGGCCATAAGATTTACCTTGAGACTAATGGCATCTTAACTCCGGCGCTTGCTGAAATACTCGATTACTGTGACGTGATCTCCATGGATATGAAACCTGGAAGTGTGACTCAGGAAACCAGTTTTGAAAATGCCCATCGGTCTTTTCTTGAAGTTGCAAAGAAAAAGGAAACACACATCAAAATGGTTTTATCCAAAGAAATTGATTTTGAGGAGTTTTTTCGCTTAGTCAAAATTATTCAGGAGACAGCGCCTGAAACATTGCTTGTACTTCAACCTCTGTCCTCTGAAATTGAAGGCCATCAAGATTCAGAGCTGATGGGGATTCTTGAAGCTTTACAGCGGCAATCGCTGAAACTTATTCCTCATGTTAGAATCATCCCGCGTTATCATAAAATTTTACAAATTCGCTAGTACCGCAACGGTATGAATTTTATGGGAGTGCGGTACTGTGGTGAACGATGATATGCATCATTAGTCTCATACTTATATAATGCCGAACCACTAGGAGGCGTCATGCGTTTTGATGGAAGAAAAGGTGCGGAACTTCGAAAGATTAAACTTCACCCTCACTATTTAAAAAATGCCCTTGGTTCTTGCTTAATCGAAATGGGTGAAACAAAAGTCCTTTGCACGGCCAGCGTAGAAGATAAAACCCCGCCATTTTTAAAAAATACAGGCAAGGGATGGCTTACGGCTGAATACGGGATGATACCCGCCTCGTGTAACGAGCGTATTGCCCGCGAAGCCGCTAAAGGAAAACTTTCCGGACGAACCATGGAAATTCAACGACTCATCGGACGCAGCTTAAGATCCGTCGTGGATGCAACCAAATTGGGGGAGCGAACCATTTGGATTGACGCCGATGTGATTCAAGGTGATGGAGGCACTCGAACCGCCTCGATTACCGGAGGGTTTGTCGCGCTTGGTCTTGCCATTGAAAAACTTCGCGAAAAGGGACTCATTAAAGAATCGCCGATTAAAGATTATGTTGCTGCCGTAAGCGTTGGCATTGTAAATGGGAAACCCAGTCTTGATCTCTGCTACGAAGAAGACTCCAAAGCAGAAGTGGATATGAATGTGATCATGACCGGATCTGGAAAATTTGTGGAAGTTCAGGGGACGGCCGAGGGAAATCCGTTTTCTCAAAGCCAGCTTGAAGATCTTTTAAAACTCGCGAAAAAAGGAATCCTTTCTTTGATTCGCACTCAAAAACAAATTATCTCCTCGATCCGATGACCGAGTCTCGTATTTTACTCGTTGCCACAACGAACAAAAAGAAACTCGAAGAACTTCAAACGCTCCTCCAAGGTTTGCCTTTAGAACTCAAAAGTCTTTCGGATCTCAAAACTTATAAAGTCGTCACAGAAGATGGAAAAAGTTTTGAGGAAAATGCGGTCAAAAAAGCTCTGGGCTATGCTAAGCAAAGTGGTTGGCTTACCTTGGGTGAGGATTCGGGACTTTGCTGCGATGCTTTAGAGGGTGCTCCGGGCGTATTCTCAGCCCGATTTGCAGGAGAACAGCCAACAGATGCAGAAAACAATGAAAAGCTTCTCAATCTTCTTCAGGGCATTCCTGATAATTGTCGAGGCGCTTATTACGCTTCCGCCATTGCCATTGCAGAGCCTGGAAAATTAATTGGTGTTGTTGAAGGCAAAGTCACGGGCTATATTCATCCTGCTTTAGAAGGCAATGGCGGGTTCGGATATGATCCGCTCTTTTATTATCCGCCGTTTGGCACCACATTCGGGAATGTGACGGTTGATAAAAAACATACTGTTTCACATCGCTCACGTGCGCTGGGCAAAGCTAAGAAATTATTGGCTCAGTACTTACTTGAGAATTAAACTAGTGATTCCAATAAGGAGTTTCTTATGAAGCGTCTACGAACCTGGATAATCATAAGCGTCGGCTTTCTGTTATTTGGAAATCTCGCTTTGGCTGATGAGTTTGACACAGCCAAATCGGACAGCACTTTAACCTTCAGCGGGATCGTATCGGGTGGTGACAAGAAAACCGCAACAGTAATGGCTATTTCTCAAGATAAGCAGAGTCTAACGCTGCAAACAAAACCTAATGCTGCGGAAACGGTACCTTTGGAACCAGAGGGCGGCAATGCTTCTCAAATACAGGTTGGAGATAAGATCATTTATGAACGTTATCAATACGTTAATGCTAGAGTTCTCAGCCCTGACACGCGAAACTCAGCCCAGGCCTATGCAAACGGAACAAGCGATGCACGGTTTGGTGATCCGGCAGAAAATGTAAAGCATGCCAAGCATGCCACAATTGCGGAGATCACGGATCTTGATCGCTATTATCGACGAGTGACGCTAACAGCACCCTTTGAAACCTTAATCGTTACCGCTGATTCTGATGACGATGATTTTAGCGAAATACAGAAGCATGACAGTGTATTTGTTGATGTCTCCACGCGGACTAAAATTTCAAAAATGATTGAGTCTTAGAGACTAGGAACGATCATGGAGATCTGCCAGACAATAAATACGGGTCCTCGTAACGTTGTTAAACCATTGAAAAGCTCAAAATTTTTGCTAATGATAACCTCCACAAAAAAGCAGACCCTTTAAAAGAGGCACCTCTTATGACAAAGCCAAGTGACGTATCGAACGGATCATCCCTCGAAGACCTGCTTTTAGAAGATCGACAGTTTTCGCCGAGTTCGACATTTGTCCAGCAATCGAATCAAAGCGATCCATCGATTTATTCCAAAGCCGCAGCTGATCCTGAAAAATACTGGGCAGATTGGGCAGCCAAACTCCAGTGGCAAAAGCCCTGGAAACAAATTCTCGACTGGAAACCTCCTCACGCAAAATGGTTTGTTGATGGCAAAATCAATGCGAGCATAAATTGTGTAGACCGCCATGTTTTTGGAAAGGGGACTACTTGGCGCAGAAATAAAGCCGCAATCCTTTGGGAAGGAGAACCGGGTGATACACGTGTTCTAACCTATTGGGATCTCTATCGAGAAGTAAACAAGTTTGCAAATGTTCTCAAGTCTCTAGGCATTCGAGCCAGAGATCGCATAGCCATTTATCTTCCGATGGTTCCAGAACTCATCATTGCTTGCCTCGCTTGTGCGCGGATTGGTGCAGTTCACAATGTTGTTTTTGGAGGATTTAGTGCTGAAGCTTTAAAAGACCGGATTCATGATTCAGAAGCAAAGCTTCTGATAACAGCCGACTTTGGATGGCGACGCGGTAAAAAAATTCTGCTTAAAAAAACCGCCGATGAAGCTATCAAAGATTGTCCTACGATTAAAAGCGTAGTGGTGGTTGAGCGCAGCCGAGCGAATCAAGATCCTCTTTCACCTTGCAATCTCCAACCTGAAAGAGATTATTGGTGGCATGATCTCATGGCAAATGCCAGCGCAACGTGCCCTCCTGCGGAAATGGATTCTGAAGACATGCTTTTTCTTCTTTATACTTCAGGGACCACAGGAAAACCAAAAGGAATTGTCCACACCACAGGTGGATACTTAACCGGAGTCTATTCTTCCACGCAATGGGTGTTTGATCTCAAAGATGATGATGTGTTTTGGTGCACTGCAGATGTCGGATGGATCACCGGTCACAGCTACGTTATTTATGGGCCACTTTCGAATGGAGCCACGGTTTTGATTTATGAGGGCGCTCCGGATTGGCCTGAAAAAAATCGCTTTTGGAATCTCATTGATAAATACGGCGTCAGTATTTTTTACACCGCACCGACCGCCATCCGAAGCTTTATGCAATGGGGAAGTGAGTGGACGCAAAAAGCAAATCTTTCTTCCCTGAGGCTTTTAGGTTCTGTGGGTGAACCCATCAATCCTGAAGCATGGATCTGGTATCACGAGAATATTGGAAGAAAAAAATGCCCAATTGTGGATACATGGTGGCAAACTGAAACGGGTTCGATCATGATTGCGCCTCTTCCAGGAATCACTTCGACTAAACCGGGTTCTGCCACACATCCATTGCCTGGAATTTCAGCAGAAATCCTCAATGATAAAGGTGAAATGATTAAACACGGCGGCGGCTATGTCGCAATCACAAAACCCTGGCCATCCATGCTGCGTACGCTGTACAAAGACGATGAGCGGTTTATTAAAACCTACTGGTCAAAATGGAATCATCAAACTTACTTTACAGGAGATGGGGGTAAGCGGTCTGAAGATGGTTTCTTTTGGTTTCTCGGTCGTGTTGATGATGTCATCAATGTCGCAGGCCACCGCATTGGAACCTCTGAAATTGAAAGTGCCCTGGTCGATCATCACGGAGTGGCCGAAGCTGCAGTGGTAGGAAAACCCCACGCGATTAAGGGGCAAGCAATCGCCGCTTTTGTGACGCTGAAAAGTCACGTCAAGGCCACTTCGGTTCTTGCCGACGAGCTCAAGCAGCACGTGAGTAAAAAAATTGGATCCGTGGCAAAACCCGAAGAAATTATTTTTTCGAAAGATTTGCCTAAAACAAGGTCGGGGAAAATTATGCGAAGGCTTTTGCGCGATATCGCAGAAGGAAAAACATTAGGCGATACGACAACATTAGCCGACTCTTCCGTAATCGACGATTTGCGTCAAAAATATGAAGAAACTGAAAATGAGTGAGAAGAAGTATGGATCTCAATCCTGACCGCGCGCAGAAAGTCAATCCCGGACTCACGGATTATCAGAGAGAAAAGCAGGAAAGTCTTTCTTTAAACGCCAAAAAGAAAGTTCAATTTGCACGGAATCTCTCTTATTGGCTAGCCGTGATCATTGCTTTTGCCGTAGTTTTGTCGCTTCCATTTCCTTTTGTTCGACGGAACTGGATGAGGGAGCTGTGGGGGTATTACGGCCTTATGAATGCCGCATATTTCTTTGTAATCGCCAGTCGGCTGAATCATCGAAATCTTGCCTTGCCTGTAACAGCCCTCGGAATTTTGTTTTATGATCAAATTCGAACTTGGCACAGTTTCATTTATTATTTTTCTCAAAAAGGTAGCGATTTTCGAATTGATGTCTATCTTGTTGTCTCCATACTACTTGCAAGTTTTATTTTTGTGGTTTTTATATCTGTAATTAAGTGCATAACTCAGTATCAATTATTCAAACGCGATGAGCTCAAGCTTTACTCAACTTCCAAAGAAACTAAAGCGGTCTCTTTTAAGCCTGTCTTGTTCTCTCTTCTGTTTTACTTTCTCATCAATTTTACGGCTCAACATGCTGCTCTTTTGGAGCCACGGACTGCCTATGGAACTCTAAGGATTCTGGGTAGCATCGGGTGCGCAGGATCCTTTTATCTGATAGGCAAAATACTGGAACTTTATTTGAAGAATAAAGATTTCAAAAAACATGCGGTGCTGGGAATTATATTTCACATTATTTTTTTGATATTTACTCAGTGGTCGACTACTGCGCTAATGCCAATCTCGTTGATCATCCAATAACCAGCTGTGAAACTCCAGGGGGAATTTACACTGCTCAGATTTTCAGTTGCGTTTCAGGGACTCCATTTCTTTAGATTGTTGCGAGACGAACCAAAAAAGGCGTTGAATCTGAGCCTCCATTTTTTGGATACGATCAGAAATCCTTAATTGCACATCAATTACTTTCTCTTGCCTGGCCATCATTGAATTTTCAAAGTCTTTTGGTTTCTTGCCAATTTCTTGAGCAAGGCTCCTTGTTTGTTTTTGAAGCAAAGCGAGATTTGATTTTAATTTCTCAGTTTCAGCTTCCAGAAGTTTAAAAGATGCCGGCACTCCTTTCAACGTCTCTAGCTTTCCACTGAGAATTGAAACTTGATTTTGCGTGATTCGAGTACGATAAGAAAAATCCCCAAGGAATATTGCCATAAAAATAACACATGAGGTCAAGGCAATTAATAAAAAAAGATTTACACGCATGGACACAGCCATGGATTCAGGCATTTCGATTCTAATTTTTCTCCCACCTCCATGATGGAAAGAAGTTGACTGATGGTCGTTGCTTTGACCTGATTGCGACAACGAGACCGTTATTGAGCTCATATCGGTTACAAGACTGCCGCATGGAAGAGTGAGAATTTTTTCAGTCATAAATACCTATGGGTTGCACGGGGGAATGACTCAACGGTTGTGCGCACTCAGTGAAAGGTTACATCTTGTTCCTGAAACAATAGTGTAACCTATGTCTCCGGTACAAACTGTTACCCATGTCCTCGGTATGGACAGAGATAAAAATGGTGGGCGGTACAGGACTCGAACCTGTGACTTCTACCATGTCAATGCACCCTGACCAAATCACAAACACACGCGACAACAGAGCTAATCCCAATTCGGATAACAACTTATAAATTTTATTTGTTAGCACGTGTTGATGCCATTTTATACCATTTTTTCACCACTTTGGACACCTATTGGACACCAGAATTTTTTTAAAAATTAATTTCGACCTTACCGAAAGGCGGATTTGATTTTGTCTTTGAGCTCTTCGCAGGGTTTGAGGAAGCAGGCGTGGGCGTCCAGGAATTCAATTTCTTATCCGCTTTGATCGGGAGTCCCGGCCTCAAGGGTAGCCAAAATCTATTCCAGCCGATGTTTCGCAGTGGAGGAGAGTCCGATCCCTAAGGATTCAGATTCCTATTTTGTGGTTAAGTACTTTTCAGAATATGAGGTCACACGTCCTTTGCTCCGCGTGGCGAGCTGGGGCTTAATAGATCAGATTATGTGCCGATACGGTGGGTGTAGCCCAAAAACATGGCTTGTAGGAAAATGCTCTATCGGAGATGCAAAATTCAAGGTTTCAAAATCAACGTTTCAAAAATCACGACATTTCAAAAATCACGAATTGACATTCATAAAGAATGATGATAGGTTTGGCTTCATGAGAAAAAAATGCGTTTGGCTTCTTGCGGTGATCATTTTGATCAGTTTTGGAAGCTGTCTTTTTATGGAACCTGCCATTGCGTGTAAGGACGGCGCAGGAACTTGTGAGGAAACCAATTCTCATGGCTGTTTCATTTGTAACCAGGCTGGCCATCAGTGGCTTGTACCACACTTCAATCCGATAGT
This sequence comes from uncultured bacterium, assembly GCA_964581425.1. Classification (GTDB taxonomy): domain Bacteria; phylum Omnitrophota; class Omnitrophia; order Omnitrophales; family Aquincolibacteriaceae; genus CAZOOM01. The sequence goes on from CAZOOM010000063.1 coordinate 16,177, forward strand.
TGAGTTTCAAATCTTTGTCCACAACATCCTTCCAGGAACCACCTCATTTTCACTTGAGCCTCCCATAAAATCCATTTTTCACCCTCCTTCTGTTTTCTAGTCCTCGGCGTACCTCCTTTTCAAATCTTTCGCACATTAAAGAAATAAGTCCTTTTTAAAAAGCCCACGGTTCTGAGCTGTTTGGGTTTGTTGAACTATTTTGATGTTGGTGTAGCCATGTCAAATTTTGAAAGGTAAAAGCAATGCGATGGCATAAGCAGATAAGGAAATGGATTGTTTTATTCATGATAGTTGTCAATATCTTGCCGACTTTATTATTTGCAAATGAATCTGGATTTCAAAATTTGGATCTTCAGGAGGCTTTGAGAATCGCCTACATCAATCACCCTAAGATGCAGCAGATCCAACATGAGATATCAGGTGCCAAAGGGAGGTGGATTCAGGCTGAGGCTCTTCCCAATCCTGAAGTTAGTTTGGATGTGGGGGGGTTAAAGAAGCATGCGAAAGACGGCGGAGAGAAACAAATTCGTGATGGCAGAATTGACGCCGTAAGTTTTGAACAGCCGCTCGATCCTCTTGGCACGCGTTTTCTACGAGGGCGGATGGCCTGGGATGAGGTGAAAATTGCAAAGGGTAACCGGGAGCTTGTTTGGGCCTCGGTGCGCCGGGAAGTTATCGGACTTTATGCGGGTATTTTAACCCACGAAAAGGCGCTTGGAATCGCAGAAGAGAATTTAAATGCCACGCGACAGTTCTTTACACGGGTGGAGACAAGGTTTCAGTCCGGCAGCGCAGTCCAAAGCGACGTGATTCGAGCGAAGATCGAAGTGTCCCGTGC
>CAZOOM010000064.1:0-16665 GCA_964581425.1 uncultured bacterium
TTCGAGAAGCTAATAAAATTACCGGTACGGATCTGAAGCAAAAACTTCCTCGTACTCAGACAGGTGATGAGCTGGATCGTCTCGCTGAAACGCTTAATGAGATGATTGACCGCATGGATGCCTCCAAGCGCGTGGTTCAAGAATTCAGTTCCAATATTTCACATGAGCTCAAAACACCTCTGGCCATTATCCGAGGGGAGATTGATGTGTCCACGCGGAGGAGGCGATCTGCTGACGATCTTCTTGTTTCACTTCGAGTGATTGAGGGTGAAACCAATGAAATGATACGCATGGTCGATGATCTGATTTTCTTGGTCCGAACGGACGGCAAGCAGCTTCGTTATGAAATGAGCGATGTCTCGCTTTCTGAGATTTTGAATTATGTTGCAGCGCGGTTCAAAGATCGTGCGCAAACTAAGAAAATTACTCTGACCCACAAAATCCAGTCGAATATGGGCGTGCATGGCGATCTGGTTTATTTGAAGCGTGTTTTTAGTAATCTCTTAGACAATGCGATCAAATTTACTTCCGAAGGTGGGAAAATTCAGCTTTTGGGATTTATTGAGGGGAAATATGCCTGTGTGGAAGTTAAGGATAATGGCATGGGGATTGAGTCGGATAAGCTATCTAAGGTTTTTTCTCGATTTTATCGAACAGATTCTGCCCGGCAATTTGAAGGCTCTGGGCTTGGACTAAACATTGTTAAGGCTATATGTGATGCCCATCAAGCGCTGATTAATATCCAAAGTACTCCCCAAGTAGGTACCACAGTCCGTGTTTCTTTCCCTGCGCACTAGCGTTTAAGTTTGACTCTTCTTACTTCTCGCGTTTACAAGTGAAAGAGTTTTCCCGTAGATCGTGCATAAATCGAAGCATCTGATAAGACTTGATAAACTATGTTGAGAAAAGCTGGTATTTGCTATTTCAGTGATCCTTGTAAATTCGTCATTGAGCAAGTATCTTTTCTTGTCTTGTTCAAGTTTTGATTTCAAAGGGGGACGTATTTGCGAAATTTAAGAAACAATACTCACATCTTGATTCGGTCCCTAAAAGTTCTTAGGGATCACGCCCGAGCGCTTATGGTAAGGATCCATGAGGATCCTCATTTGTTTTCTGAGGAGCTCAGTCAAGCTGTCCAGCACAAAACACGTCAGATTGAAGGAATGATTTTGTCTCTCGAGCATGTTGACTGGGTTCAAGGTAGGCAACCCTTTGAAGACCTTTATCTTATTTACAAGACCTTTCGAAAAGATTTGCATGCTTTGGACCGCACGTGGGCGAGAATGCAGCATCATGAGACCCTTCCAGGGATCCTGGCCAAGACTCCAGAATCTCATCCTGATGTCGAATCAATTGAGGTTATCTAAGTTGTCCTAAGTTATCCAGCATCAATTTTTTTTGATCTGAGCCGACAATTATGCCATGCGAATTTTACTGGCAAGTGATAATGAAACCCTTTCTCATTTGATCCAAAGAACCTTATCACGTTTTAACTATGAGTGGGTCTGTGTTAATAACGGATTTGACGCCTTTCAAAAAATTATCACCAGCCGGTTTGATCTATTGATTTTAAGTTATCATCTGGAGCGCATGTATGCGCCTGAGGTGCTAAAGCGTTGTACCTCCATTGAGAATTTCAAAATTCCACCCTCGATTATTTTGACTACCACAGAACAAGAGCGTCACCAAACGGAAAGCGAAAGACTGCCGCACACGCTCATTGTGGCGAGGCCGATTGCTATTCGCCGGTTTGTGACTTTGGTGCAGCAGTGTTTGCACCAGGGCAGCCGCGCTGCATGTCTCGGTGGTGGAACAGGCCTTTTTACCTTGCTATCAGGTTTAAAAACCATTCCTGGTCTTACGCTATCCTCGATTGTGAGTATGAGTGATGACGGCGGCTCTACGGGAAAGCTTCGTGATATTTTTGGAATCTTACCTCCGGGTGATGTCCGAAGAAGTTTAGTGGCGCTATCTACGGCGCCGGATCTGTTAAATGAATTGATCAAATTCAGATTTGAATCAGGCGATGGACTAGCGGGACATAATTTAGGGAATCTTTTACTGACGGCACTCAATCAAATGAAAGGTTCAATGGCTGACGCGGTTAAAGCTCTGGGAGAAATTCTTAATATTCAAGGTGAAGTGATACCTGTCACAGAAACCATGAATACGCTTCATGCGGAACTTGAAGATGGTCAGGTGATTGTCGGGGAAAGTCATATTGGTCTCTTTGAGGAGCACCATGCCAGGTCACGGATTAAATCTTTATGGCAGGAACCCAAGGCGTCTGCGAATCCGGACGCACTTGAAGCCATTTTAAATGCAAAATGGATTTTGATAGGACCTGGAGATCTTTTTACGAGCGTGATTGCTAATTTAGTGGTTGAAGGTATCAGCGAAGCCATCCAATCAAGTGCTGCAAAAACAGTTTATATTTGCAATGTGATGACGAAACCGGGGGAAACAACCAATTTTTCTGTTAGTGATCACGTGAAAGAGATCCAGAAATATCTGAAAAAAGACTTGGATTACGTCATCTGCTCATCCACTCAATTTTCTGAATCAGCGTTAAAGCATTATGCGGAACAAAATCAGTTCCCGGTTCTAGAGGCTAATCCTCAGGCTCTAAAACAGGTCTCCAATGCAGAATTTCTATTTGTGGATGTGGCTTCTGAGACAGAACTTGTGCGTCATGATAGCGTGAAATTGGCCAATGTCCTGCGTCGACTCCTGGGTGAAGATGGCGGGAGCTCACTTACTCTCTAAATGCTATAAGTTTATCCTTGCGTTAAGGGATGAATGACGTATCATAACACTAAGCTTTAGCGAGAGTTAGAAGGTCTATTAAATATTTATCAATTTTACCGCTGAAGTGAACAAGCTCCCCAACGGGCTTGACCCTCATAATGCGTGATGAAATCAAGAAAAGAATTCTGAAAAGAATTGCTGCATTTCAGGATGGCTATCGCCAGAACCTGGGATTGTTAGGTAGATCGGGTGTCGGTAAAACCACGCTTATCACCGAGTTGCTTCATAAAGTTGAAGATCAATCTTCTCTCATTCCTGTTTATGTGTATGCTCCCTCGTTAGATCCCTCCAATTTATTTGAAAAATGGTCAACCAGTTTGCTGCGAGGTCTTTTTACAAGTCAATCTGTCATGCCTCCTTCAGGTTTGGACTCTCTGATACTTGCAGCAGATCCGATTGTTCCAAAGGCGGTTGAGAAAATCAGACAGTTGCGTCGAACGCTCAGTCGTGATCATCATTTACCCACCAAAGATCTTTTTCATCTTGCAGCTTTGATTGCTGAAGAAACCGGAAAAAAAATCCTGTTCATCTTGGAAGAAGTTCAGGTGCTTAGCGAAATCCTTGATGGAGATGTTTTTGGTGCACTGGGCAAAGAAATTATGCTCGAAAAGTCCACTCTGTATCTGTTTACAAGCTCGAATCCTGTTCTAGCTCAGGAGATTTTGCGGGATAAATTGGCGCTGCTTTTCAATAATTTTGAGGTCTTACATTTAGATGCCTATTCTCCTAATGAGGGGATTCAGGCCATTCGCCGTTCACTCAGTGATTTGTGTCTTCCTTATTGGCAGATGAGATTTTTATTGTCACTTACAGGTTCACATCCGTTTTATCTACACCAGGTGCTTCAGCGGCTTTCAAATGTTCTTATCACGAGTACGCCACAGTCCTCCATCACTGAAGATCTTGCGGATCAATATTTGTTTAAGCTGGGACGGGCCTTGACCTTGGAGTTATTTGGAGCTCTCTCACCGTTATCGGTTTATTTTGAAAAGAAATTAGAAACGGCGTTAACGCATATTAAAGAATCCCATCTTGCGCTTCGCGCTGCTCTGGCAGTTAGCGAAGGCTATTACAAGGCGTCTGAAGTGGCTATGGTTTTGGACCGAAAGGTTTTTGAGGTGAAAAAAATTCTTGATCGATTAGTCGATCTTGATTTGATTTCGCAAAATGGAACCATTTATTTCTATCATGATGTGATGTTTGGATCTTGGATACAGGAAGTTTACCGAAAACGTTTTTCAAATGGCTCTCCGATGGTTGGGGGAGAGGAAAAAGAGTTTGAAACATCTCTCATTCAAAAATACCGCCAATTTCGGTCTTGGAATTCCTCCGCGCCAGAAGCTCGATTGGAAACTCTTTTGAAGCAGTTTCATAATGATCGATTTGATTTGGAGGGAAAAAAATATCGATTGCCTCCGTTTTCTGAATTTAATCGCGTATCTTTGCTTCAAGGTACACCGCTGTTAGTGGCTCGTTCACGGGATTTGAGATGGGTATTCCAGCTTTATGATCGAAAAATTGAAGAAAAAGACATCAGCTCATTTCTCATCCATGCTAAAAACTTGAATAAGAGGATTCAGAAGAAAATTATTATTGCTCTCAACGGTGTGGAAGCTAACGCGCGACTTTTGGCGCATGAACTTAAAATCCAGATTTGGGAAATGCGGGATTACAACAAGCTCATGAGACTCGGGCGTTTACCCGAAGTGATTGAGCCTATGATTGAGGAATTGAATGAAACGACTTTGGGCGCCCTGGCGGATCAATTACATACGGCCTGATTCAAAGAAGAAAAAAGGATGTTTTTTTTGCCAAGCCATCCGATCTCAGGAAGATCAAAAGCATCTGATTCTGGTACGCGGAAAATACTGTTTTGCCATCCTAAATCTCTATCCTTACAATAATGGACATACCATGGTCGTTCCTAATCGTCATTTAGACTCCATTGAAAAAATGAGTTCTGACGAGCGATTAGATTGGCTTAATGTCACTGAGCGCGTAATCCGAGTGCTCAAAAAAAATATGAAATCACACGGATTTAACGTGGGAATGAATCTTGGCCGTGCAGCAGGCGCAGGTGTGCCCGGTCATCTTCACTTACATATTGTCCCGAGATGGGAAGGGGATCATAATTTTATGCCGGTATTGGGCTCGTCCAAAGTGATCTCTGAATCGCTCAAATCAGCGTATCAGATTCTTTCAAAGGGGCTCAAGAGAAAGAAATGATGATGAAGCGTAACGATTTTCAAATGCTTGAAGAGAAGTGTCTAGCGCCGTATGCCGTTGCGAGTTCGCGGTCACGGGGGCGACATCACGAAGAAAGTGAGCATGAGCTTAGGACTGCTTTTCAACGCGATCGAGACCGAATTGTTCACTCCACTGCTTTTCGCCGGCTCGAATATAAAACCCAAGTTTTTGTAAATCATGAAGGGGATCATTACCGGACTCGCCTCACTCACACGCTTGAAACCTCTCAAATTGCCAGAGCCATTAGTCGCGCACTTCGTTTAAATGAAGATTTATCTGAAACCATTGCACTTGCCCATGATATCGGTCACGGTCCTTTTGGCCATGCCGGGGAATGGGCGCTGCGTGAATTGATGAAAGAACACGGCGGCTTTGAGCATAATGTGCAGTGTTTGAGGATCGTTGAAAAGCTTGAAGAGAGCTTTCCTGATTTTCCGGGTCTTAATCTAAGTTATGAAACTCTTGAAGGTTTAAAGAAGCATCCCGAACGTTTTTATCGCGATGGAAAGAAACGTTTTCGTTCTCTGGAGTCCGAGGTGGTTGATATTGCAGATGAGATTGCCTATTGCAGTCATGATCTGGATGATGGCTTGAGATCTGAATTAATTACAGAATCGGATGCGGAAGCCGCAACTTTATGGAGGGATGCAAGTCGATACCTCCATCGCAATAAAAAAACAATGACCGAAAATCAGCGCAAACGCGGAGCAATTCGTCTTATTGTGAATCGACTTGTGATGGATGTGATTCATTATTCCTCTGAGCTGATTGAGAAATCAAAAGTAAAAGATCTTGACCAGCTTCAGAAATATCAGAAACCTTTGATTGCATATTCTCCAGAAACTCGAAAACAGGTTGTGGAAATGAAACGTTTTCTTCATCAAAAGCTTTATCAGCACTATCGCGTCATTCGTATGACGGATAAAGGCCAGCGTTTTTTAAAAGAGCTGTTCAAGGTCTACTTAGATAAACCAGCCCAGCTTCCACCTTATGTTTTAGCGCGCAGTAAAAAAGATGGGATTTACCGCGCTATTTGTGATTATTTAGCTGGCATGACAGACCGTTTTGCGCTCGACGAATATCAGCGTTTTTTTGAACCGTACGAGAGGGTGTAGTGAAATATCAAACGAACAGAAAAGCCGGGGTTTTGGAGCGGTTTATGCTTCACAACCCGTTGTGGATGGATGGTTATCGATCTTTTAATGATCTTTTTGGAAAACCCCTTGGCTGGGCCTATTTTGTCGATGAAAATGACTCTCATCATTTAATTCGATTGGACCGCAAAGACTACTCCGAGTTTTATGGCTCTTCTCCTGATAACCAGAAAAGTTATGAATCTTTCCTTAAAAAATATTGCGGTCTCTATGCGCAGGATGAAAAAAACCTCGAGATGTTTCCCTGCTTTTTTAAAGATGCTTTTGGAATGAAGGGCGCTATTTTTGCCATGTCGCACATGGGAAGCCTTCGTGGTTTTATTTTATTGACCGCGCTTAAGGAGCCTCAAAATAAACTGGAGCGATTTTTGGCGCCATTCAATCAATTTCTCGAAACTCATGTCCAGCTGGCCTATCGGTCTTATGAACTCGATAATTTTTACGAAACGGTTCATCCTCGCGCACTTGCGCTTTCGACGATGCATTCCGTCCATCGCGTGATTAGTTCTTCACTGCGTTTGCACGAACTCCTCCCCAGGATTGGCCGCTTGAGTGCTCAGGTCTTGAAGGCCCGCGGATGCTCCATTTTTCTTTGTGACCTTGAAAGAAAATATTTGATTCCTCAATTTGTTTTGGGGGAGCACTTGAAGCTTGCATCCAAGAAAAAGGTTTTAATTGGACGAGGGATTTTAGGAAAAATTGCAAAAACGGGTGAGTTTCATTTTACAAGAAATTCCATGGGCGTTCCTTTTATCGAGGACGATGTGGTAGGGGTGATGCTTTTGTGGGACAAACTGGAGCATCAAGCTTTTAGCCGCACAGATCTTGAGATCTTGAAATCGCTTTCTGAACAAGCTGTGGTGGCGATCAAAAATGCTCAGCTTTTTGAGGAAACAGAGCAGTTAACGCTTGGTAGCATCAAGACTATCAATGATCTTTTATCTTTGAGTGTGATTCGAAAAAAAATTGAAATGCCGCTTGTTGTGGAGCTTATTGTGGAGGTGGCCAAAGAAATTGGCCTTTCTCACCGTGATATCACCACCCTCGAACGTGCAGTGATGCTTATTGATGCAGGGATTTTGGTGTCTCCTGAAAAGGTCTGGCACAAACAAGGCAAACTCACAAAAAAGGAATTTGATTCTGTAAAGCAGATTCCGATGCGTGGCGCTAAGCTTTTACAATCCATGTCTTCCTTAAAACCCTTCATCCCCGTCATTCTTCACTATCGTGAGCGTTTTGATGGTAAGGGGTATCCGCAGGGATTAAAGGGGGATGATATCCCTATAGGTGCCAGAATTATTTCTGTGGTTGATTCTTTTGTCGCCATGATTTCTCACCGAACCTACAGAAATTCCTTATCGATTGATGAGGCGGTCCGTGAGGTTCGTCAGAATCGGGGGACGCAGTTTGATCCCCAGATTGTTGATATTTTTCTTGAGATTATCCGCAGACCTGGTTTTTCCGATAAAATTAAACAAATATATGCCAAAACATCGCATGCCTAATATGATTCAATGGGAGTCACTAAAGAGAGCTGCTAGCGTCCTATTCCTGTCAGCGTTTTTTTTAACAGGTTGCGCTCGTGATTCGCGTCTTGAGGAGATCAATCATCAGCAGTCGGCTACGATTGATGCATTGAACCAAGAAATTGCAAAGCTTAATCAGGAACTCGAGTCTCTAAGTCAAAATCGTCAGAGTCTTCTTCAGGCCAAGGAAGATTTGCAGAGTCATTTAAAATCAGAAGTCAAAAGCGGTGATTTATCGCTCTCGGTTCAAAGTAAAGGTCTTGTGATTACGGTTTCAGATCGAATTTTGTTCGAATCGGGAAAGGCGGTATTGAAATCTGACTCGCTAGCTACGCTTGAAAAAATTTCGCAGACATTGGCTGCTTTATCCGCGAGCCATAAAATTTATATTGAAGGGCATACAGATAATGATCCGATTCGATATTCAAATTGGAGATCGAATTGGGAGCTTTCCTCAGCTCGCGCAATGGAAGTTTTACATTTTTTTGTGGAGGATCAAAAACTGAATCCTGCTCAGTTTGGAGCCACGGGATTCGGCGAGTTTCAGCCCGTTGCTAATAATAATAGCGATGATGGGAAAATGAAGAATCGACGAGTGGAGATCGTGGTTACATGAGTCAGATTCCAAAGAAGGTCGCATTGCACTCCTATTTCAAAATCATTTTAGGTTTGCTTACCTTTGGTTTTATCATCGAATGTCTATTGATTGGGTCGCAGATTGGGGTAAGAAAGCTTTTAGAAACAGGTCTTAAGGCTCAGGTTCAAGGGGTTTTTTTGCCTCATCCATTTGCTTTTCAATTTCAATTGAACAAAGCTTCATTCGAAGTCATGAATAAAGCGCAGGTATCAGACGCTGATTTGAAAGTATCGTATCAGATGCATGCCTTATGGCCTCGTCCTGCAAGCAGAGTTCAGTTAGAGAGTCATCACGCTAATCTTCAAATGAAAGATCAGTCATTGGGACAGGAACTCTCAAAGAAGGGACCTCTTACCGATTTCTTTGCGGACTTTGAAATTGATTCTAGCGGCATTAAAGCGATCTATGATTTTCGCATTGCTTCTCAAAATTACAATTTTCAACTCAAACAGACTAGCCATCAATAGCGGGAGGATGCTTTGAGACTTAGCAATTTATTCGATTCTATAGCGGTGGTTGAAAAAATAAACTGGCATCCTTTTGTAAAAATCGGCAAAGTGACAGCAGATTCCCGTCTGGTGAATCCTGGTGACGTTTTTGTGGCTTGTCGCGGAGCGCGCATGGATGGCCATGATTTTTTAGCGCAGGCGATTCAGGATAAAGCGTCTTGCGTGGTGTATGAAGATTTTCCGGATGTTCCGCTTCCTCCGCATGTGGTTGGTATTCGAGTTACGGATTCCAATCAAGCATTTTCTCAAATACTCAAAAACTTTTACCACCACCCTGATCACAAAATTAAGTTAATCGGTGTTACAGGCACCAATGGAAAGACCACCATTTCATATCTTTTGCATCTCTTGCTTAGAGAGCATGAAAGATCGGCTTACGTCGGGACTTTATGGTATGACCTTCCACATCAAAAGATTGCTGCGCAAAATACCACGCCTGGGCCTGAGGTTCTCATCCCGTTACTTCACAGCATGGTTGAGGAAAAGGTGGAGACCTGCGTGATGGAAGTTTCTTCTCATGCGTTAGATCAAAAGAGGGTGTTTGGACTTGAGTTTGAACTCGCCATTTTTACTCAGTTGACGCAGGATCATTTAGATTATCATTCAACGCTGGAAGAGTATTTCCAAGCCAAGAAACTTTTATTTGATCAAAGGCCTCAGCCTCGAAATATGCTAGTCAATATTGATTGTGCTTATGGCAGGAGGATTCACGCGGAACATCCTAAAGCAAAAACAGTGAGCATGAAAGGTCCTGCTGATTATCAAATCAAATTGGCAGAGAGCAATTTTTATGGGAGCCGATTTGTTTTAGCGTTTAAAGGTAAAGAAGTCTCTTTTCAGATTCGTCTGCCTTTTCAGCACAATATTTACAATGTGGCTCAAGTTCTCGCTTCTCTGGATCTTCTTGGGTATGATCCTGAAGATTTTAAGGGGCTTTTACAAGAAGTCCCCGGAATTCCTGGAAGAATGGAGCGTGTGAGTAGTTCGGAGGGTTTTCAGGTTTTTGTTGATTATGCGCATACACCTGACGCGTTTGAAAATGTTTTGTCCCAGGCTAAAAAAATGAATCCAGCTCGTATCTTGACAGTCTTTGGATGCGGGGGAGACCGTGACCGGGGGAAACGGCCGCTGATGGGTAAAATTGCTTCGCAGTATTCAGATGTACTGATGATTACTTCTGACAATCCTCGATCTGAAGACCCAGAGGTGATTCAGCATGATATTTTGAAGGGGATCAAAAAACAGCCAGGTGACTTGATTGAACTTCACTCCATCCCAGACCGAAAAGAAGCCATTGAAAAAGCCTTGGCTTTAGCTCAGCCCAATGATGTGGTGCTAATTTTGGGGAAGGGGCATGAAGATTATCAGATTTTGGGCAATACAAAAATTGCATTTGATGACCGGAAAATTGCTCAGGAATATTTGAGAAGGAATCCGCGTGTTATCGTTTCGTGATCTCTCCACAGTCATCAAGGCTGATTGGAGATGTCAAAATCCCTCCATTTTAGTCCAAGGAATGTCCATCGATAGCCGGAAAATCGAGGCTGGCGATCTCTTTGCCGCGATTAAAACCGAAAAAAACGATGGTCATCTTTATTTGGATGAAGTATTTCGCAAAGGTGCATCCGGCGCGCTCATCTCTCGGGCTTTCTTTCTGGAAAATCTCACTGAATCATCCAAGGCAAAATCGAACTATCAGAATCTATTAGTTGTGGAAGATCCTGTATCAGCGATGACTCAAATTGCGCGTTGGCAGAGAATGCGTTTTAACCCCACAACGGTTGGTATTACCGGGAGTGTCGGGAAATCCAGTACAAAAGATTTTCTTGCTTATCTTTTAGGGCTCAAAGCGCCCACGTTATCAACCGTTGGAAATTTGAATAATCAGCTGGGACTACCGATGATGCTCATGAAGCTTCATCAGGCGCACCGATATTTTGTTGCGGAACTGGGGGCGAGCGCAAAAGGTGATATTGGCTATCTGGCTGATATCGCTCAGCCTGATCTCGGGATTATTACTCAAGTGGCGCCAGCTCATCTGAAGGGTTTTGGGACTCTGCAGAATGTTTATGATACCAAGTGCGAACTTTTCGATCTTCTCCAGCCCAAATCAATTGTTATTTTACCCGAGCATGATCAGTTGCTGATTCGCCGCGCTGAAAGACGTGAGCTTATTCCGAAGCGTGTTGGCTTTTCAAGTGCTGCAGAATATTCGGTAAAAAATATCCAAATGAAATCTGGTTGGGTTCAGTTCTCTTTAAATCAGCGAAAAACATTTAGGTTTCCTGCTTCGGCTTATTTTCTTGCGAAGAATGCAGCGATGGCGATCGCTGCCGCAGAATCCTTAGGCATTAGCCTGAATGAAATTCCTGAAAGTTGGGAAGATCTTAAGCTGCCTAAGGGCCGATTTGAGACGAAGATTTTTGGTAAGGGGCTTCAAGTCATTGATGATAGCTATAACGCCAGTCCCGGATCATTCAGTAAAGCTATTGATGCGTTTGCGCAGTTGCCGCATCAAGGCCGAAAGTTTTTATTTATTTCTGATATGCTTGAGCTGGGTCCAGAGGAGCAAAAGTACCATGAAGTTTTGGGGCGTCAAATAGCAAATTATTCTTTTGAAGGAGTGATTGGTTACGGGCCCCTTACGAAATCAACATTAACCGCTGTGGAGCGATCCCAGCGTCAAATGAGTGAAATAAATTATTTTGAAAAAATCAATGAAGCTGCCGAATATCTAATAGGGAAAATTAAGCCCACAGACTGCATTTTAATCAAAGCTTCTCGCGGTATGGGTGCAGATCAAGTTCTGAAATATATTGAATCTCAGTTTGGCGCACCTGTTTCGCATTGATGAAAGAACCTCATGCTTTATTTTTTACATCCTTTAAGCGATCATTTTTTTGCTTTTAATTTATTCCGCTACATTACTTTTCGCGCTGCCGCCGCCAGTGTGCTTTCGTATTTGATTTGTCTTTGGATCGGACCAGGGATGATACGCTGGCTGTCCAGTCTTCGTGTCGTGAATCACGCGGAACGAGAACATGCCGAGAAAATTCACACCTTTTATCAAAATAAAAAGAATACTCCCACGATGGGGGGGCTTTTGATTGTCGCGAGTGTGGTTTCCTCGGTTCTGATTTGTGGAAATTTGACCAGTCGCTCGATCTGGATCTTACTTGTGACAATTATTTGGTTTGGCGGAATTGGATTTCTCGATGACTGGATCAAACTCAAATCGAAGAGTTCCCGAGGTATTAGCTCGCTCACCAAACTTGTTGGGCAAATTATCATCGGATCTGCGATTGGATTTCTTCTCTTTTTCGAAGATGGCTACAACAAATGGCTTTATTTTCCATTTTTAAAAAATAGCGTTATCTACTTAGGCTGGCTCTATATTCCTTTTATTGTGCTTGTTCTCACCGGGTCTTCGAATGCGCTTAATCTCACGGATGGGCTCGATGGGCTCGCGATTGGATGTACTCTTTTTACAGCGGTATCCATGGCGATCATTTCCTATGTCGTGGGCCGCGTTGATTTTGCCCTTTATTTGTCGCTGCCTTATGTCGCTGATGGCGGAGAAATCGCTGTATTTTGCTCCGCATTAGTGGGTGCAAGCGCAGGATTTTTATGGTTCAACAGTTATCCTGCTGAAGTGATGATGGGTGATACGGGTTCATTATCACTCGGAGGTGTGCTTGGTACGATTTCAGTTTTGATTAAAAAGGAGCTCGTGCTCGTGATTATTGGAGGCGTTTTTGTTTGGGAAGCTTTATCTGTTATTTTGCAAGTCACAAGTTTTAAATTGACGAAAAAAAGAATTTTTTTGATGTCGCCCTTTCATCATCACCTACAATTAAAAGGCTGGCCTGAATCCAAGGTGACGGTTCGGCTTTGGATTATTGCCATGATTTTAGCTGTGATCGGTCTTACGACACTGAAGGTTCGGTAATGACGCATGGTTTAGGAAGTCGAGTTGCCATTCTAGGGATGGGGGTTAGCGGGATTCAAAGTGCTCTATTTTTAAAAAAACAGGGCTTTGATGTTTACTTGTCTGATTCCCGATCAAATGCGGCGTGTGACGACATAAAGGCAAGCCTTGAAAAGGAAAAAATTTCATTTGATCTTGGATCTCATGATCTTGATCGCATTTTGACGTCGAATTGGGTTTTGACATCTCCCGGAATTCCGCCAACCGCTCCTATTATGATCAAAATTGCAGAACGAAAGATCCCCATCTACAGTGAGATTGAAATTGCGAGTAGATTTTCATCCTCAAAAAAGATCATTGCAGTCACTGGAAGCGCAGGTAAAACAACGGTGACTACATTAATCACAGAGATGCTGAAAAAATCGGGGCTGAGAGCTATTAGTTGCGGCAATATTGGAAACCCCTGGATTGGTGAATTGGAAAGGATCAAAGCCGATGATATTCAAGTTATGGAGCTTAGCTCTTTCCAACTTTATTATACGGAGAGCTTTAGACCCTGGATTGCAGTTTTGCTCAATATCAGTCCGAATCATCTTGACTGGCACGCAGATATGGCAGACTACGTCAATGCCAAGTTGAAAATTTTCTCGAATCAGACGCATGAAGATTTCGCAATTTTTAGATCAGGGGATCAGGACGCCTTTTTTAAATCGGTTTCTATCCAGGCCGCGGTCATTCACTATGAGCATCAACATGGAGATCCGGCGCGTCAGGTCTTACGATCTGTGGCCTCCGTATTGAATCTTCATACAGATAAAGTAGATGAAACCCTTGCTGCATTTAAGGGAATTGAACATCGACTTGAGCACGCCGGTTCGTTCGGCGGAGTCGAGTTTATTAATGATTCAAAATCAACCACACCGCTTTCACTTAGCTATGGTCTTGCGCGATTTCCCGATCAAAAAGTTATTTTGCTTGCCGGCGGGAAAGCAAAGTCAAAAGATTTTGCCTCGGTGGGTCCATTGCTGCATCAAAAAGTGAAGCGTGCTTATGTCTATGGGAGTGCAAGTTCGATGATGCTCCAGACGTGGAAGCCTTTTTGCGAGGTTGTTGAAATGTCTGATATTGAGGCATGTTTGAGTCATCTGCGTTCGTGGGCCAAAGAGGGAGACGTGGTTTTGCTTTCACCCGCTTGTGCTAGTTTTGATCAGTTTAAAAATTATGAAGAAAGGGGACGCTGGTTTAAGCAAAAAGTCGTCGAACTTTGGAAATCAAAAACTCCCCAGCTGCAATCATGAAATTTTTTAAAAATCCAGCCAAGATCCTTTTTGTGACTATTTATTCTTTGGTGGGACTTGGAATTCTGATGACCTATAGTACGAGCGCTGTTTATTCGGATTACGTTTATAATAATCCTCAGCATTTTCTTTTGCGTCAAATTTTGTACGCAGTCATGGGATCGTTGCTTCTTGTGATGACATCTTCCATGCGTATTAAATTTTGGCAGGAGCATGCGCGTCATTTAATTCTGGTTGCTATTTTCTTTCTGGTTCTGGTTTATTTGCCGGGCATTGGTCGAACCGCCGGGGGTGCTCAGCGCTGGATCAATCTTGGGTTGTTTCATTTTCAGCCTGCAGAATTTGCAAAAGTCGTGGTCTGTCTCTATCTTGCAGATTATTTAACGCGTAAGCGTAAGATCATTCAGGAAGGAGGGATCAAAGTTTTCATGCCTCCTCTTTTTCTGATCGGCATTGTCTGCGCTCTCACGCTTTTACAGCCGGACCTTGGTTCGACGGCATTTATTTTTATTTTAGTATCGATCATGATTTTTCTTGCCGGCCTCAGAACTTGGTACATTGCAGCAGGCGCTTGTGTCTTTTTGCCGATATTTTATTTTCTGGTGATTCGAGTTCCTTATCGTTTAAGCCGTCTCAGTGCTTATCTCAATCCTTGGAACGACCCGCAGGGAAGCGGCTTTCAAATCATTCAATCCTTTCTGGCTTTTGGGCTTGGCGGGGTGAAGGGAGTTGGATTGGGCCAAAGCATGCAAAAACTTTTTTATCTCCCATCAAGTTATAACGATTTTGTGTTTTCCATTATTGCAGAAGAAATGGGGCTTTTAGGCTGCCTTGTGGTTCTTGTTGCTTACCTCATTATTTTCTTTGCCGGCATTCGACTTTCTAAAAAATTGCAAGACCCTTTTCAGCGTCTTTTGGTTATTGCGCTTACGCTGATGATTGTTCTTCAAGCCTTGATTCATATGCTAGTGACAACAGGATTAGTTCCTACAAAAGGACTCCCTTTGCCGTTTGTTAGTTTTGGCGGGACCTCCCTGCTATTTAATTTCATGGCCTTCGGATTGATTTTAAGCGCATCGCGCAGTATCCAACGCGATGGACGCTAAAGAGGACTACAAAGTCCAATCAAAAACCGGCGCTCAAGGCACAAAACGCCTCCTCTTGTTTTCGGGGCATACAGGAGGACATCTTTTTCCGGCGGTTTCTTTTGCTGAGGTTTTCAAAAAGGATTTTCCTGATAGTGAGATTTATCTTGTTACCTCAGTCAAAGGTCGAGCATTTCTAAATCATCGCTATTCCCATCTTTTTAGCCAGGTCTATTACCTCGACGCTTTTCCGTTTTCGTCACGTCTAGATCTTGATCTCGTCCTGTTTCCTTTTCGTCTTTTGAGAGGTTTTTTTCAAACCTGGAAAATTCTTACTGCTCTTAAACCCGGGTTGAGCATTGGGTTTGGGAGTTATGTATCTTATCCCGGTCTTCGGATCAGTAGGTTTTTACATATTCCAACAATGATGCACGAACAAAATGTTGTTCCCGGAAAAGCAACGCTCACGCTATTAAAATACGCTGACATTGTCTGTAGTTCATTTCCAAATACTTTTATGGGTCAAGGGAAACAGGGAGAGCGCGTTACCGGGCTTCCGCTTCGATCTGACATTCTTAGCTCCGGGGGTTACCCAACGCGAATAACGAGAAAGCCGGAAAAGAACACGTTGCGATTGCTGATCACAGGGGGATCGCAAGGCGCTCATCGTATCAATGTTTTCCTTTTGGAGGCTCTCGCAAAATTGTCTGAAGTCAATCGGTCTCAGTTGGTGATTCGACACCTTGCTGGAAAGGATGATGCGCCATGGGTGCAGGAGCAGTACTCAAAATTAAAAATTAACGCTCAGGTCTATAGTTTTTTTGATAAAATGTCTCAGCTTTTTCTCGATAGTGATCTGGCAGTTTCAAGAGCGGGTGCTAACACTCTTTTTGAATTAGCTTTTTTCGGATTGCCAGCAATGCTGATTCCTTATCGATTTGCCGGGAATCATCAAAAGGATAATGCGCTGTATTTCAGAAATGCAGCAGCATGTTTTTTTGCAGATGAAATGCAATTAAATACTGAAGAGTTTTGCACTTTAATCCGAAAATTATTATGCGAACCCAAAGTGCTTGAGCCTATGTCTGAGAAAATGTGGCGATTAGCTAAACCAGAGGCTGGGCGCGACCTCGTTCAGTGCGCTATCGAATTGCTTAAAAGGAAATCATGACAAAAACTTCGGATCCTGCGGAAGTATTAAACGCCCGTGAGGCATATTTTGTTGGTATTGGCGGAACGGGGATGAGTTCGCTTGCCCGTATTCTTCACTCTTCAGGCCTTCATGTCTCAGGATCTGACGTGAAGCAAAGCCGGATAACACTGGAACTTCAGGCCGCCGGAATTCCGGTTTTTATAGGCCAAGAGCAGCCTCGTTTTGATCCTGATGTTGATTTTTTAGTTTATTCCTCTGCGATTTCGAATACCCATATCGAACTTCAAGCTGCGCAGAAGTCCGGGAAAAGAATTTTGCAC
>CAZOOM010000064.1:16675-16996 GCA_964581425.1 uncultured bacterium
GGCATAAAGGTTGGGCCGGGCGGTTTCTTTTTCAGCGGTTTTATCTTCATTGTTTAATTCTGCCCCAACATCGATTGCGGTGACAGGGACTCATGGCAAGACAACAACTTCTTCAATGATTTCTTATGTGCTCAAAGAGCTTGGGAAAGATCCAACGTGCATGGTCGGGGGAGAGCTTATGGACTTTGGGACTAATGCTTTGATTGGACGCTCAGGTATTTATGTTTCTGAAGTTGATGAGAGCGATCGGACTCATGAATTATTTAATCCTAATTATGCTGTGATTACGAATCTCGAAGAAGAGCACGTCGATCAATATGA
>CAZOOM010000065.1:0-16958 GCA_964581425.1 uncultured bacterium
TTCTTTTGCTGAACATCCATAGATTTCTCCTCTTAGTATTGAGGGAAGTTTCCATGGGTTTTATTGAGAGGAAGGGCGTGCTTACGATAGTAAGATATAATTAATTTTTTGTCAATAAAATATTTTATTTAAATAATATCAAAAAAGCTTTTTCTCTTCGCCTTGTCGGAGGCGTTGAATGTTTTTTCGGTGGGTGTAAAAAATGAAGCAAAGGAGAAAAAGGCTCACACCTAAGTACCAAATAAAGCTGTCTTTGCCCTTGTAAGTCAGGCTGATCATGATCGGAAACGTGATGGCCGCAGCCAGTGATCCCAAGGAAAGGATATGAGAGATTCTAAAAACTAAAATAAAAACTGCGAACGCGAGTAGCGCAGGAAGAGGACAAAGAGCTACAAATACTCCAAAAGCTGTAGCTACGCCCTTTCCTCCCTTAAAAGACAGCCACAAAGGAAAGGAATGACCCAAAATTGAGATGATGGCAAGCACCAGCAAATTGGGTGCGGGATAGATGATCCCCGTCATTTGAGGTAAAAGAACAGCCAGAGATCCTTTTAAGGCATCCAAAATAAAAACAAGAATCCCCCATTTCTTTCCCACAACTCGGAAAACATTGGTTGCTCCGATATTTTGGCTGCCATGCTGGCGCACATCAATGCCAGCTGCCCATTTTCCAATCAAGAGTCCAAACGGGATAGAGCCAAGAAGATAAGCCAGTGCGACAAAAATCAAATAAGTCATGAGACACCTTGAAGTTTTTTGAGTTCACGGATCATGTAAACCAAACAGGAAAGTATGGTCAGGGCCGCGGTAATATACGACAAAGGAACCGCTGCTTGAATCTTAAATAAAATACTACAAAGGGTTAACATTTGGAAGGCCGTGCATATTTTCCCGAGAATATTAGGGCGAATTTCAATTTTTCCATAGGTGAGAAAAAGAACAAGTAAACCGAGGGTTAAAATGAGCTCGCGAAAAACAAGGGTGACCGTAATCCAGATAGGAGGGTGATACGGCAGGCTTTCCGGAATGAAGAGCAATCCAAGATATCCGCTCAAAATTAGAAGCTTGTCAGCAAGCGGATCCAAAAATCTGCCAAGTTGCGTTTGTTGATGAAATAGCCTGGCGATAAATCCATCTAAGGCGTCGGAAATACAGGCAGCCACGAGCAATATGACGGCCATGATTCTCCGTTTCTCCTCACCCGGATGATAAGTCACAAGCTCCGTGAAGAAAAAAGGGACCAGGATAATTCTAAAAAGAGTGATCGAATTCGGAAGGTTCAACGCTGTAATTGTTCTTCGATGGATGGAGAATCTTCTGCCGTCGCGCTTTTGGGTGCTTGATGAGCCGCATCTTCGCTCACCTTCACGGAAACAATTTTAGAGACTCCCGCTTCCTGCATCGTGACACCGTAGAGAGAATTTCCCATCGCAATGGTTTTTCGGTTGTGAGTCACAATAATAAACTGTGAGAGCTTGAGGAAAGTCTCAAGAACATTCAGGAAACGATCAATATTAGCCTCATCAAGAGGGGCATCAACTTCGTCTAATACGCAGAACGGTGACGGCTTAATTTTATAAAGCGCGAAAAGTAAGGCAATCGCGGTCAGGGCCTTTTCCCCGCCTGAGAGCAGACTGATGTGTTGAAGCTTTTTCCCGGGAGGCCGAACCATGATGTCGATTCCCGATTCAAGCGGATTGGTTTCATCTGTCAGCACGAGTTTGGCAGACCCACCGCGGAAAAGAGTTTGATAATATTCCTGAAAGTTCTTTTGAACTTCCACAAAGGTTTGCTCGAAAAGACTCTTCGTGGTGCGGTTGATTTGGCGAATGGTTTCAAGAAGCGCAGATTTTGCTTCTTCGAGATCTTTCATCTGTTTATCAAGAAAATCAAAGCGCTGTTTCAGCTCATCGTATTCCTCAATAGCCAAAAGGTTGACGGTCCCAATATTTTCGAGTTTTTCGCGGAGCTGCAGAATCGTGGCTTCCATTTCACTGACTTCCCCTTCAACAGGATAATCGGCTGCTTGAAAATCTGCCAGCTGGAGCTTGTAAACCTGAAATAGGCGGTCGTGAATGTTTTTCTCCTGATAATTTACATCCATTTTTTTGATAGCCATCTGGTGCTGGGTTTGCTCAATAGCGTGGAGTTTATCCTGGCCGTCTTCGAAAGATTGCCGCGCCGTAGCGAGCTTTTGCTCTGTCTCTTCTTTTTCGCGGCGGATGAGTTCAAGCGCAATTTCGCAGTGGCGGCGCTCCGAATCGAGTGCGACTTGCTCAGTTTTTATTTCTTCATCTCTTTTTTCAAGATCAAGTTTTTTTCTTTCAAGATCCTCGGTTTCGCGTGAGATGGAATCAATGCGTTTTGAATCATGAAGACGATTTTCCTCAAGCATGGCAAGGGATTCTTCGATCAGTTTCAAGCGGCTGTCATAATGTTGTAGTTTAACTTGAGACTCTGTCAGGCGATTGGATAAGCCGGTTTTTGCAGATTCAACTTCTTCAAGAACTCGGAGAATGCCTTCCTGGGTTTGTCGAATATTTTGCTCTTCTTCCTCCGCCACTTTAAGTTGAAGCTCGAGTTTTTCTTTTTGGCTCAGACTTTCCTGTTGTTCACGGCTCCACTCATCCGATTCGACCTGTAGCAGTTCGTGTTCCTTTGCGAGTGAACCAATGCGGTCTTGAATTCCCTGGCGGTGAGATTCCAGAGATTCTTTTTGAATGGCGCTGTCCATGAGATCAGAGTCTAAGGTCTCAAGTTTAGACCGATGAGCTTCAAATGCGGTCAGGGCGTCCTGGATTTGCTGCGAAAGTGCGTTCGAGGCCGAAGATTTTTCAGCCAGCAATCCTTCAAGGCGCTTGATTTCCGAAGCTCGTTGGAAAAGACTGCTTTCTAGTAAAGGATCACGGGAACGGAAAAGAATTCGTCCCTGAGGGCCAAGGATGGTTCCATCGGGGAGCAAAAACTTTGAGTGAGAAGAAAGTTGAATAAGTTCTTTGAACGTTTGATCTTCGGAGACTTCACGAACAACGTACACATCACGCAAGAATGAGTCCAGGAGAGGACGGAAATCTTCACGCACTTCGACCAAATTGATGAGGGCTTGATCAATTGCTGGATGGACAGGTGCTTCAGAAGCGCCGGATACTGAAAACTGAGGAAATGTTTCCCGTATAAAAAGTCCCATGTTGGCGGACTTCTTATCTTTAAAGCGGGCCAGCAATTTCTTTCCGGTCTCAAAGTGTTCAGTGACCAGGGAACGAGAAAACGATTCCAGGGCAGATTCCAGGGCCCACTCGTAGCCAGGTTGAACGGTGCAGATTTCTCGCAAGGTGTAAGCCAGTCTTCCGGCGGACTCTTCTCCATCCAAGAAAGAACGGTCAGAAATTTCGCTTTGGGCTTCAATTTCACTTAGGATTTTAAGTTCGGTCTCAGACTCGTGGATTTCACGCTCAAGCTGCTGAAGTAATTTTTTATTTTCTTCGATTTTCCCTGTAAGGGACTCCATTGCAGAACGGGTCTGAAATTTTTGAAGACTGAGGTCGGAGAGTTTGAGCGCGGTCGCTTCAAGTTCGTTTGTGAGCTGCGTTTCGCGGGATTTCCATTCTGTAATTTCATGTCCGATCCGTGAGGTGCTTTGAACTTGTTTTCGGTTTTGCTCTTCGCGTGTGTCCAAAAATGCTGCAATGCGATGAAACTCGTTGCGCGTTTGAGATAGATGCATGGCAATGCGAAAAGCCTCAGACTTCACCTGCTCGATGCGCTTTCTTGTTTCCAAGGCTTCGGATTCCTTGAGATGAAGTGATGACTCAAGCTCTCGTACGGACGCCTCAGACTCGGCACGTTCTTGGCTAAGTGCTGAGATTTCGGATTCTTTCTGCTGTTTTTCAAGATTGTTTTTCTCTAAACGTTCACGGAGCTGGATTTGCTCTTGCTCAAGTTGTCCGCGTCGTGCAGCCATTTCAACATTTTTTTCCTGGTGGAAAGTCAGCATCTGCTGGTTTTGATCGATTCGAGATTGAAGCTGATGTCGCTTTGAGTCTTCGCTGGTAAAGTTTGCCGTGATCGTCAAAAGGGCGGCATTGATTTGTTCTTGCTCATGCCTGAGGTCGATTTGTGCTTTTTGAAGGGACTGAATTTCATGTTGATTAGAGGTTTCTGTTTTGGAAATTTCATCGAGCTGATTTTGCAAGGCAGTTAAATCGTAAAAGGCTTTGCGGATTTCAAGTTTTTTCAGTTTTTCAAACTGCTCTTGGTATTTTTGAGCGCGCTTGGCTTGACGCTCCGCATATTGAATATTTTTTTGAACTTCGTGAAGGATGTCATTGAGGCGTGTTCGGTTTTCTTCGGTGCGCTCAAGTTTACGCACAGCCTCATCTTTTTTCGCCTCGTATTTTGAGATCCCGGCGGCTTCTTCAATCAGAAAACGGCGCTCATCTGGGTCTGCGTTTAAAATGTAATCGATTTTCCCCTGCTCTATCATGGAGTAGGAAGAAGATCCAAGGCCTGTGTCTAAAATTAAATCGTAAATATCCTTCAGGCGGCACGTGGTTTTGTTGATCAGATATTCGCTCTCGCCCGAGCGGTGGAGACGGCGAGTGATCGTGACTTCGGCATAATCAATAGCAAGTGATTTATCCGAGTTATCAAGGGTCAAAGAGACTTCGGCAAATCCAATGGGTTTTCGGAAATCAGTTCCATTAAAAATGATGTCTTCCATCTTGGAACCGCGGAGAATTTTCGGGCTGCGCTCACCCAGAACCCAGCGAATGGAATCAGAGATGTTGCTTTTCCCGCAACCATTGGGACCTACGATGCAGGTAACACCTTGATCAAAGACAATGGTGGTTTTGTCCGCGAAAGATTTGAAGCCGAAGAGTTCGAGTTTCTTTAATCGCATGATGAAATGTTGTAAGAATTAAAAGAAAAAATCACGTGAGCGTATTGTAATCGAGCGGACGGAAAAGAGAAAGCTTATTCTTCAAAAGCTTTGAAGGCAATGCAGGCGTTATGCCCGCCAAAACCAAGTGAATTTGAAATGGCGTAGCGAACTTTGAGTTGTTGCGCCTGATTTGGAACGTAATCAAGATCACATTCCGGATCTGGATTTTTATAATTGATTGTTGGAGGAATAATCCCTTGATGAATGGCATAAACGCACGCCATGGCTTCAACGCCGCCCGCAGCGCCTAAAAGATGACCCGTCATGGATTTGGTGGAGCTGATTTTTATTTTGCGTGCAATGGGTTCTGAAAACGCTTTTTTGATCGCAAGTGTTTCCGTTTTATCATTCAAAGGTGTAGAAGTGCCATGAGCATTAATGTAATTCACTTCTTCGGGTTTTATCCCTGCATCACGGAGTGCGTTCAGCATGCATCGAGCGGCCCCTTCACCTGAAGGATCCGGTGCCGTAATGTGGCTGGCATCAGATGTCATTCCATAGCCCACCATTTCGCAGTAAATCTTGGCGTTGCGTTTTTTTGCATGCTCTAGCGTTTCAAGTACCAAGACGCCGCATCCTTCGCCCATCACAAAGCCGTTTCGGGTCACATCAAAAGGACGCGAGGCAGATTCAGGATTTTCGTTGTGCGTGCAGAGTGCTTTCATGGAATCAAAGCCGCCAAAACCAAGCGGGGTGATGCAAGATTCGGTACCTCCTGCAAGGATAACATCTGCATCTCCTCGCTGCAGTAATTTGAAGGCATCACCAATCGCGTTAGAGCCAGTGGCGCAGGCTGTGGCTACACAATTACTCGGGCCTTTTAAGCCAAAATAAATGGAGACTTGTCCGGGCGCCATGTTGACGATCAACATGGGGATCAAAAAAGGAGAGACTCGGCTGGGACCTTTTTCAATGAGGACTTTGTGCTGTTCCTCAATGACGCGCAAACCACCAATTCCAGAACCAATCAAAACACCAATCCGGTAAGGATCTTCCTGGGTCATGTCAAGTTTGCAGTCGTCCATCGCCATTTTTGATGCAGCGACTGCAAATTGAACAAAGCGGTCTGTTTTCTTGAGTTCTTTGGGTTTGAAATAAACCGTGGGATCGAAACCTTTAACTTCCGCAGAAACTTGAGAAGAATAATGCTCCTTCTCGATCTGCGTAAGCGTTCCGGTCCCGCTGCGGCCTTCAAGAAAGCCTTGCCAGGTTCCTTCGGCGGTATTGGCTACGGGAGTAATCGCGCCAACCCCTGTGATTACAACCCTATGGGGTTTCACGGTAGTCTACGAATTGATTGGAGGATGTTGAGATTGGATTACTTATTCGTGCTCTTCTGCTGAATATATTTAATCGCATCTCCGACGGTCTGAATCTTTTCGGCATCTTCGTCAGGAATTTCGATTCCGAATTCCTCTTCAAGAGCCATCACAAGCTCAACCGTATCAAGAGAGTCTGCGCCAAGATCATCCACAAAAGAAGCCTCGGGAACAACTTCCTCGGATTTAACGCCCAACTGCTCAACAATAATTTCACTAATCTTATCTTGAACGGCCATTGACTCCTCCTGGTTTTGGGTTCCAGCCTTTATCCAGTCCCGCGAAAAAATCGCAGTTCCGGTACTTATATTACAAGACCCCCGTCAACAACAAGTGTTTGACCTGTCATGTAACGGGATTTTTCTGATGCTAAAAAAACAACAACGTCACTAATTTCTTTAGGCTCACCAAATCTACCTAAAGCAACTTGACCCAGCACTTTTTGCTTGAGTTCATCGGGAAGCTTGTCGGTCATCCGGGTTTTTATAAATCCTGGTGCAATTGCATTGACCCGAATATTTCTTTTTGCGAGTTCCTTCGCTGTCGATTTCGTGAAGGCAATCATGCCGGCTTTTGACGCGGCGTAGTTAGCCTGCCCTGCATTTCCAGTAATTCCGATTACGGAACTGATATTAACGATGGAACCGGATCGCTGCTTGATCATCGGTCTCGCGCAGGCTTTTGTAAACAGGAACACGCTTTTCAAATTTGTCGCAAGAACTTGATCCCATTCTTCTTCCGACATCAGTGCGAGCAAATTATCTTTTGTCGTGCCCGCATTGTTGACAAGTATATCGACGCGACCATGTGTGTCAAGCGCTTTTTTGACAACTTCGGCGACTTCATCTCCAATGCTGACATTGGCTTGGGTCAAAATGCATCCATCGGGATTTATTTTTTTAATTTCAGCTTCGGTTTCTTTTAAATTTTCAAGACTGGAGGCGCATAAAATGCATTTGGCACCTTCGCGGACTAAATCCAGTGCAATGGATTGTCCAATTCCGCGGCTAGCACCTGTGACAATGGCAATTTTATCTTTCAGCAACATCGAATACTCCCCTAGAGTTTTAGTAAGGATGGTTCTAAGTTTTGAATCTCATCTGCAGTGCCGCAAGATTCCACATTAAGTTCTTTGGCGCATTTACGGGCCAAGCCTTTTAGGACTTTGCCTGGGCCAATTTCCAAATAAAGTTCAAGTGGGTTCAGCGCGGCTGTTTTCATGGTTTCAATCCACTGGACCGAGCTCATGAGCTGCTTGGCCAGAAGCTCACGAATGCTTTCTGGTTCTGTAACAGCTGTTCCAAGGACATTTGGGATGAAAGTGCAGATCGGTGGACGAATGGCAGTGGCTTGAAGGGCTTTTTCGAGCGACTCTTTAGCTTCCCGCATGAGCGAAGAGTGAAAAGCGCCACCGACTTTAAGGCGAATTGCGCGTTTGGCCCCTTTACCCTCAGCAAGTATGCACGCTTTTTCAGTGGATTCTGCAGTTCCTGAAAGAACAATTTGATCAGGAGAATTTAAATTGGCAACTTCACAGCCAGCTTCTTTGGCAATGAGTTCACAATCATGTTGAGGCAGGCCCATGATGCACGCCATGGTTCCAGGATGAAGCTTGGCAGAATGCTCCATAGCCTCAGCGCGTTTTTGAACGAGTTTCAGGCCGTCTTCAAAGCTGATGGACCCAGCCGCGACTAGCGCGGTGAATTCTCCCAAACTCAGTCCAGCAGAAAAACAGGGATCGATTTGAGGAAATTTTGAGCGCAGAATTTTGAGGGCTGCGATGCTGGTCACATAAATGGCTGGCTGCGCGTAAAGTGTTTGGGTGAGTTTGTCTTCAGGACCTTCAAAGCAAATTTTTGCAATCGAATATCCAAGAATGCTTTCTGCTTCATCGTAGGTTTTTTTAGCTTCAGGAAAGCTGTCGTATAAATCTTTTCCCATGCCAACAAATTGAGATCCCTGACCTGGAAATAAAAATCCCACTTGATAAGTCATATTACCATCTCACCAAAGTTGATCCCCAAGTGAGTCCGCCGCCAAAAGCCACGAGTCCGACAAGATCACCTTCTTTAATTCTTCCTTCTTTAACCGCTTCATAAAGGGCTACGACCACCGAGGCGCTTGAGATGTTTCCATAGCGGTGAACATTAACAAAAACGCGTTCTTCGCTGAGTTCGAGGCGTTCCGAAACCGCTTGCAAAATGCGGCGATTGGCTTGATGAGGAATAAGAAGTTTTAAGTCATCCAGGGTGAGACCGGCATTTGCGAGAACAGACCTGACAGATTCGTCCATGGTCCTGACGGCAACTTTAAAGACTTCGGATCCCTGCATTTTTAGATAATGAAGACCGCTTTTAACAGACTCTTGAGTGGGAGGAATAGCGGAACCTCCTGCGGGAATATTTAAAATGCTTCCTTGAGATCCGTCAGACCCTAAGCTGCCGCCGATAATTTTACCGCGTTTCGCGTGACGCGAAAGAATAGCGGCTCCAGCACCGTCTCCAAAAAGAACGCAAGTGCCGCGGTCTTTCCAATCAATGAAACCGGAAAGAACTTCAGTGCCAACCACTAAAATGTTTTCGTGGGTTCCTGAACGAATCAGTGAGTCTGCAACATTGAGAGCGTAAATAAATCCAGAGCACGCCGCGGCCATGTCAAAGGCACCGCATTTCGCACCGAGCTTATTTTGAATGGCGCAAGCTGTTGAGGGGAAAAAAGAATCAGGCGTGATCGTTGCAACGATGATGAGGTCAAGGTCCGTGGGCGCGATTCCCGCTTCATCAAGCGCTACAAGGGATGCACGTAAACCAAGCTCACTTGCTGCAGTTCCAGGATCTGCGATGCGCCTCTCCTGAATTCCTGTGCGAGTGCGGATCCATTCGTCCGTAGTCTCCACCATTTTTTCCAGATCAAAATTGGTGAGAACTTTTTCCGGCAGGTAGGCACCAAGACCTAGAATACCGCTTTGAATCGCTTGGCTCATCAGCGCTTATCCTGAGACTGAGCAGCTTGCGGTTCACGGTGATTTAAATTAGCAACAAGTCCTTCCACAATGGCATCATTCACACGATTCACAACCATATCTCCGGCAACGCGAAGTGCATTGCGAATGGCTTTGGCCGAAGAGATTCCGTGACTGATGATGATGTTTCCATTGACGCCTAAAAGCGGTGCTCCTCCTGCTTCCTCATAATTCGTAGTTTGGCGAATGGAGGAAAGCGCGGGTTTGCAAAGCCAGGCGCCTAATAAGGAAATCGGATTTTTTGAAAGCTCTCTTTTTACAAGATCAACCGCAGTTTCAAGAATACTTTCTAGCATCTTGAGTACCACGTTTCCGACAAAGCCGTCGCAAACAATGCAATCGACTTTTCCGGTAAAAAAATCCCGGCCTTCAATGTTTCCCACAAAGTTGAGCGGAGAATCACGGAGAATTTTGTAAGCTTCTTTAAGAGCTTCGGTTCCCTTGGATTCTTCTTCGCCAATATTAAGGAGAGCAATGGAGGGACGTTTTTTCTTAAAGATAAACCGCGCGTAATTTTCTGACATGACCGCATATTGATAAAGTTCTTCAGCCGAGGGATTTAAATTAGCGCCCACATCCATGACAACAGAGATTCCGCGGAGCGTCGGAAATCCAATGGCGATTCCAGGACGCTTCACACCTTTTAAATTTCCAAGGGTCAAGGTGGAAGCCGCAACCATGGCGCCTGTATTTCCGGCGGAAACAAAGGCCTGAATTTTTCCCTGCTTGTGAAGATCAACGCCAACGCCGATTGAAGAATTGCGCTTCTTTTTCAAAGCAGCAACCGGAGACTCCCCCATGCCGACAACTTCAGGGGCTTCTTCAATGACAATTTTTCCACCGAGCACTTTATGCTTATTGAGTTCCCTTTTCAGGACTTCGGTTTGACCCACAAGCACAATTTCCAAATCCGGAAAATCATTGGCTGCTAGGACTGCACCTTCAACCACCACTTGCGGCGCATAATCTCCGCCCATGCCGTCAAGACCAATTCGAATCATGACACGATTCCTTTTGTTAAGGGTTCGAGGGGTAAAAGACTATTCGGGCTTTTTCTTCTTGTCTTTGGATTTGATGGTGAGAACCTGCTTGCCATTGTAATAGCCGCAGGCTTTGCAAACACAGTGTGAACGAACAGGAGCTTTACAGTTGGAACAAACGGGTCCGCTCTGTACCGTCATGTGGTCGTGTGAACGACGCAGCCGTGTTCGAGTATTAGAATGTCTTCGTTTAGGATTTGCCATTGCCCTTTCCTCCAGATCTTTTTTTCCAGGCTAATTGCCAAGATGATAGCGTTTCCGGCCGATTCGTCAACGAACATTTGCATGCCGAGTGATTTAAGTTTTCTCCGCATTGAGCACAAAGTCCCCGGCACTGGTCGGAACAAACATAACTCAATGGGTGGTCAATAATAAGGATTTCTCGCAGATCGTCAATAGTTTCGATTTCAACAAGGTTTTTGATGTCATAAAAAAGGTCGAATGATTTCTCAATTTTTGTGCGCTTGATTTCTAAACAGCGGCCGCACATCTGTTCCAAAATGCTTGTAAGAATCCCACGAAACGTAAGCACATCCGTGGTTTTCTCGAGGGTTCCTGTGAGCTGAATGGGTTCCACATATTTAAAATCAATAAAGGAAATGTCCAGCTGTGCAGGGTCGAGTGTATGCTCAACTTCACGTACTTGCCCTTCGAGAAAACTAAGAAGATTGATTTTCATGCTAGCTCAGCGCGCCAATCGTTCTTCGATTTTTTTGGCAACGGCTGCCGGAACATAATCTCTGATGGCACCGCCCAAAATGGCGATCTCCTTGATAAGTTTTGAGGAGAGATAGAAATAAGATTCTGAGGGCATGAGGAAAATCGTTTCTACTTGCTTGGAAAGACGGCGATTTGTGAGCGCCATTTGAAATTCATAATCAAAATCAGAAGTTGCACGAAGGCCGCGGATGATCGTACCGGCTTTTTTCTTCACCGCGTAGCGAACCGTCAAACCTTCCATGCTGTCCACAGTGACGCCGCGCAGTCCCCGCACGGCTTGGCGCATGAGGGCGACTTTTTCATCCACAGTGAAGAGATAATCTTTTTCTGTGTTGCGCGCTACGACAACAATGACCTCATCGAAAATCGAAAGAGCTCTTCGGATGATATCAAGATGGCCGTAAGTGACCGGGTCAAAACTCCCCGGATATATAGCTCTTCGTTTCTCCATGAGAAGATTCCAATCGGAAATAAAAAGAAAATCTGGATTGTCCGATTTTTTTGGTGCGGGTGATTTTAAGGTTAGTTAAATTTTCAGGCAAGGGTTCGCGGCTTGAATGACCTACGATGACCTGCCCAAAAGGTAGTACAATTCCGGAATCATCTAATTTCTCAAGCGTTTTGATGACAAGACCCTTATCGTAAGGCGGATCCACAAAAACTACTGAGAACTGCTGACCCTTTTTTGAAAATCGGTCGATGGCACGAAGCACATCAGATGAAGCTACACGGGCTTTGCTTTCAAGACCAAGCGCCTTGATGTTATCTTCAATCACGCGCACGGCCGTTGGAGATTGTTCAACAAAGGTAGCGGATAGAGCACCGCGGCTTAAAGCTTCCAGACCAATACTTCCTGATCCGGAAAAAAGATCCAGGACATGCTTGCCGTTTACCAGGCTGCCCACAATGTTGAAAACCGTTTCGCGTGAACGGTCCGTGATGGGACGGGTCAACTTGGTCTTGGGAAACTGGATCAAGCGGGATTTATATTCGCCGGCAATAATTCTCATAAAGGTACACATTTATATCATGTTCTCAGGTTGGTGTAAACCCTGAGTCAGATAGGGGTAAGAACTTAGGTCCTTTAGTAATGAAGCGGATTCTCATCAAGAAAGGCACGGAGGGCCTGCCAGGAAGGGCTTTCTGAAATCAAATTGCGCTTAGAAACCTGATGTGCGGCGCGGCAGGCTTCCTCAAGAATGCGGGAATCAAGGATCGGATTAGCAATATTAAACAAAGGATCCCCGCTTTGCCTGCTTCCCCAGAAATCACCAGGTCCTCGAAGCTTAAGATCTTCTTCAGCAATATCAAAACCGTTCGTCGAGAGGGTCAGGATGCGAAGACGTTTGGCCCCCTCCTCAGTGGTGGGTTCTCCAAAAAGAAAACACTCAGATTCTTTTTCTCCACGCCCGATCCGGCCGCGCATTTGATGAAGCTGGGCAAGTCCAAAACGTTCTGCATTTTCAATGATCATCATGGTGGCATTGGGATTATCTACCCCGACTTCAATCACGGAAGTGGCAACCAGAATTTTAATTTCACCCAAATGAAATGCGCGCATGATGGCATCACGTTCATCATGGGCTACTTTTCCGTGGACAAGTCCCATGGAAATCCCCAAGAGCGCACCCTTTCTGAGTTTTTCAAATTCCTTTTTGGCTGAGAGCAAATCCTTTTTTTCCGTTTCTTCAATCACAGGAAAAATAATGTAGGCCTGATCTCCCTTTTCAATTTTTTCGCGGATGTGTTTCAGGACAAGGTCTTGTTTTTTTCGCGTGATCCAATAAGTTTTAATAGGTTTTCTTCCTCGCGGCATTTCGCGAATTGTAGAAGTCTGAAGGTCTCCGTAAAGAGTAAGAGCAAGTGTTCTTGGAATCGGGGTTGCGGTCATGACCAGTTGATGAGGTCTTGGGTTCACTTGAAGCAGTTTATTTCGTTGAGCCACGCCAAATTTATGTTGTTCATCGGTGACAAGGACCGCAAGTTTGGAAAAGCGGATGTCTTCCTGCAAAATGGCGTGAGTGCCGATCAAGGCCGAGACCTTGCCCTGCTTGAGTTCTGCGACGAGGCGCTCTCTTTTAGGTGCGGGTGTGCTAGCGGTCAAAAGTCCAACGCTCACGCCCAGCTTTTCCAGAATTTTTGAAAGACTTCGTGCGTGCTGTTCAGCCAGAATCTCAGTAGGTACCAAGAGCGCGCTTTGGAGTTTATTTAAATGAGCCAGATAAAGCGCAAATGCTGCGACCACGGTTTTCCCGGATCCGACGTCTCCTTGAATCAATCGGTTCATGGGAACTGTGCTTGCAAGATCTTCCGACATTTCATGGATCGCGTTTTTCTGATCTTGTGTAAGTTCAAATGAAAGTGCGGCTGTATATTTTGAAAAAGCCTCGGCTTCTCCTTTCAGAGCAAAGGACTGATATTTTTTTTTGATTTGTGCGATTTTCTTTTGCAGCAGGAGTTGGAAAATAAAAAACTCATCAAAAACAATTCTCCGGCGGGCATTTTCAAGCGCAGCAAAATCGGTTGGAAAATGCATTTCCTGGATCGAGGGAAGAAGTTCTGGGAGTTTGTGCTCGCTTCGAAAGTCAGGAGGCAGAAATTCGCGGACATGTCGTGCGATTTCGTGATCCACGAGACCCTTCATGATGGACCTTAGCGATCGCTGAAAAAGACCTTCGGTGAGCGGATAAATCGGAGTAATGCGGCCCGTGTGCGTTGTGACATCTTCTTCTTCCAAAAACTCATATTCCGGCGAAGTCATCTGGAGTCTTTTTTTATAAAACTCCACTTTGCCGTAAAGAAAAACTTTTTGCCCTTCTGAGAATTGATTTTTTAAATAGGATTGGTTGAACCAGACAGCCGTGATCATGCCGCTTTTGTCACCCACCACCACTTCTAAAATGGGCATGTAGCGGATGGGCTTAAGTTTCACGGAAAGAACTTCGCCGTGAATCGAAGTACTTTGTCCCGGTTCAAGCTGATTAATGGGAGTCAGAGCACTGCGGTCTTCGTAGCGGTGCGGAAAGAGATAAAAGAGATCGCGGATGGAGCGAATGCCGAGCTTGGCCAGGGCTTCAGCCCTTTTAGGGCCAATGCCTTTCACGTATCGAAGATTGGAGGCCTCGGTCTCTTGCTCGGTAATCATGAATGAGACAGGAAACTAGGCGTTTCCTCAGTCTCAGGCTTTTTTTGCCGTCTCCGTCAATTTAGAAGCTGCAGATTCTGCAGCCTTCGACGTATCGCTCACAACGGTTTCAGCTGATTTGGCTGCTGAGTCTGCAGTTTTCTGCGCTGAAGCTTGAAGCGTACTTAAGGCCTTTGCAGCATCTGTCTTGGCTGCTTCAGTCTTTTGAGCTACTGCATTGGTCGCTGTTTGCGTTTTTTCAGCGGATTCTTTTTTCACGCGGTCCAGCGCTTTTTTGATTGCATCCACATCAATGGGAGAATTTTGATTGCGTGAGAAATTAAGGAGACTCTTGCTTCGACGCGATTCCAAGTATCCAAGCGCAATCGCAGTGCAAAGAAAGATAATGGCAGAAACTGACGTGGCTTTGGTCAGAAAATCAGCAGCGCCGGTTCCAAAGAGTGACTGCACGTTTCCGCTTCCAAAAGAAGGCCCTGTGAGTCCCTGTCCCCGTCCAGCCTGGAGCAGGATCACGAGGATGAGCACAATGCAAACAATGACGTGAACAACGGTGAGTAAAATAATCATGACTGAGCCTCGACTTCGAGTTCGGTGTTGGAATTAAGTACAATTTGAACAAAGGACTCGGCTTTGAGAGATGCTCCGCCGACCAGAGCTCCATCCACATTCGGTTTTTTGATGAGTTCGGCAATATTGTCCGGCTTGACGCTTCCGCCGTAAAGAATGGGGATGCGAACCGCAATTTCATTTCCGTGCATTTCTTTGAGCAGGCGGCGGATATAAGACTGCATTTGCTCCGCTTGTTCAGGAGATGCTGTTTTTCCGGTTCCAATGGCCCACACAGGTTCGTAAGCGATCACCAGTTTCGACATTTCCTCTTTGGTGATGTCTTTGAAGGTTTGTTCCATTTGAAGTTTCACGACTTCAAACTGTTGACGAGCTTCACGCTCTTGGAGTGTTTCCCCAACGCAGACAATGGGAACTAAGCTGTACTTGAGCGCTGTTTTGACTTTTTCGTTAATGAATGCGCTTGTTTCTTTGAAATATTGACGACGCTCAGAATGTCCGAGAATCACGTAGCGGCATTTGATGTCTTTAAGCATGAGCGGAGAAATTTCTCCGGTGAACGCCCCTTCATTTTCTGGATGCATGTTCTGTGCACCAAGATCAATTCGTGAACCATCTAAAATCTTGGAAACCGCATGCAGCGCTGTGAACGGAGGACAAATCACCACTTGTGCTTCGGCCTGATAAAGTCCAGCTTTGATCGTTTGAACAAGGCTCACAGCCTCGTCCACGGTTTTGAACATTTTCCAGTTACCTGCGATCAGAGGCTTTTTCATGCGTGAACCTTTTCGTTTTTATCGTTAAGTGCAGCGACGCCGGGTAGGACTGTTCCCTCGAGATATTCAAGAGAAGCTCCGCCGCCTGTGGAAACATGTGACATTTTATCTTCGAGTCCGAATTGTTTGACAGCAGCCGCGGTGTCGCCTCCGCCAATAATGGTGGTGACGCCTTTCATGCCGGCAAGAAATTTTGCAATTTCTTTGGTTCCGGTTTCAAAAGGAGGAATTTCGCAGACTCCCAGAGGACCGTTCCACACAAGGGTCTTCGCCTTGCTCAGGATTTCTTTAAATCGCTTGATGGACTCAGGGCCGATATCAAAACCCGACCATCCATCAGGAATATCGCCCGAGACGACTTTTGTCTCGACGCCCTTTTCCATTTTTTGAGCAATCACGCGGTCCACAGGAAAATGAAGGGGAACGCCTTTTTTCTTGGAGTTTTCCAGTGCTTGCTTGGCCACTTCTTCTCCAGCCGGATCAAATTTGGAATTGCCAATTTTGATGCCCATGATTTTGTAAAACGTGTAGGCCATGGCCCCGCCGATCACAATTTCATCAGCCTTGTCGAGGAGATTGGAAATGAGTTTGATTTTGTCCGAAACTTTGGCGCCGCCCAAAATGGTGATAAAGGGACGCTCAGGATTTGAAATCGCTTTTTCAAAATATTGAATTTCTTTTCCGAGGAGAAAACCTGCCACTGCGGGAAGAAATTTTGCAACGCCTTCTGTGGAAGCGTGGGCGCGGTGAGCGGCCCCAAACGCATCATTGACGTAAATATCTCCGAGATCTGCCAGTTTTTTGGCAAACGCGGGATCATTTTTTTCTTCTTCAGGGTAAAAGCGGACATTTTCAAGCATGAGGACTTGTCCTGGCTTGAGGGCATCTACTTTGGCTTTGACCGCGTCACCAATGCAGTCATTTAAAAGTTCTACGGGCTGACCCAGAAGTTTTGAAAGGTGCTCGGCGCAGGGTTTGAGGGATGCCTTAGGATCTCCTTTGGCCTTGGGTCTTCCAAGGTGGGACATGAGTACCAGACGTCCGCCCTGTTTTAAAATGTAACGAAGAGTATCCAGGGATTTTGAAATGCGGGAGTCGTCCGTGATTTTGAGATTTTCATCCAGCGGGACATTAAAATCAACGCGGCAAAGAATACGTTTATTTTTCAGATCAATATCTTCAATGGTTTTCTTTTTCATGGGATCCCCAGAATTTCAGATGGTGGCAGCTTTTCTTACGAAAACACACGCAGCATCTTTCGTTACGGCTCAAAATGAGGGCCTTAAAATACGGAGGGGTATTATATGAATTTTAAATCTTTTCACCAAGTTAATTTTCACGACGAATTTGAGTAGGGCCGATTCTCAAAAAATACAGGATTAATTAGGGACGGTTCTCGAGATTCATGACTTTTGAGAACCGTCCCT
>CAZOOM010000066.1:0-16872 GCA_964581425.1 uncultured bacterium
GGCTCCAGGTCCAATATGACATTGGACACATGCCACGCGCGCATGCGGTGATTTTTGATAGGCCGTATATTCCGGCTCCATGAGTTGATGGCACATTTTCCCACAAAAAGTCACTGATTCAGAAAACTCATAAGCCTTGTAGGTTCCAAACATACTGAAAAGAACAAAAAGTGAAAACACCGAGACAGCAACAAACATCACATTTCGGTGATGAGGATTATTGAAATCAATGGATGGAAATCGAGTTACTCCGCCATGTTTAAATCGGCGTTTTCTTTCTCGCCAAGCACCGAATGGAATAAGGAGAAGGCCTAAAACTAAAAACCCGGGTAAAAACACATACGCCACACCCTGCACATAGAGATTGGGTCCTGAAGCAAACAGATCAATGGCAATCAGAAAAAGGATGCAGACAAAAGCGAGAATGGCAACCAATGTCCCGAGGACACTGATCCAATTATGGAAGTTACTATGTTTGTGCGGCTTCGGATCTTGGCTCATCGCGGAATAAACCTCATAAATAAATCTGATTAAGGTATCGGTTCCGCAGAGTCAATATTTACTTCTTTTTGCTGGGATTGGGGTGTTGAATCTTAGCCCAAGATTCTTGGTAGTTAAATGATTTGAATGTCGGGCTCTCAGAGTTATGGCAAGTCGTACAAGTTTTTTCATCCGGCAGGACAAGTCCTGCAGCAATGGCCTGATCTTTATTTTCCATAACACTCTTCTTCATATAATCCTTACCTGCTCCATGGCAAGATTCACAGGAAACACCCTCTTCAACCGCAATCACTTGAGAAACTCGATTTTCGGTATTGGCATAAGCAGTCGAATGACACTTAAGACACTTGCCGCTGGTTTGAGGATTATCAATACCTAACTTTGCCGCAGCCTCTTTTGCTGCAGGTGTTCCAAGAGTTTCAAATGCCTTAGCATGAGCAGAAGCCTGCCAAATTCCAAGTTGTCCACCGACTTCAGGGCGTTTATGGCAAATCCCGCATTTTTTTGAACCCACATACTCATGATTCCCAGCAAATGCTGTGGAAGCAGAAAATGAAAACACCATTAGAAGGGCAAGCATCATTGCATTTTTGATCTTCATAGGAACTCTCCTCATTTGCTTAAGTGATCGATGGATAATAGCTCTGCTTTATAGACGTACTAATGGCAAATTTTATTTATTCATAAATAATGCCAAAACCAGTAAGGATTAGCAATATTTATCATAATCTATAACCTTTTATTGAGAAAGCGTTTACAGTTAGCCGCTGATGGACGAATAAAATTTCTATTTTTATGATGCGTGAAATCACTCAAAGCAGATTGCTTTCAGTGTGCGCAGACGCAAGTTATGTCGGGTAGAAGGAAGAAGCTTGACAAAAATCTCGCAAAGCTCTATTAACTTGCCATCAACCCATCATTAAATAGGAGATACCATGGACATCGCACTTTTACTCATCGCACTGGGAATGGGATTTAAAGTTTTATCAGAAGCTAGCCTGTCAAAGCAAATGCCTATTCGCGTCCTAGGCTATCTTACTGGAATTCTTATTCTAACCCTTGGTTCTTTTCTGTTAATCACTCAAGTGCTTAGCGGAAATACTTGTTCAAAAATGTCTTCTCCTATGGGGATGTCGACTGGATCTAAATGCCCAATGCCTCATCAGGGCATGGGCATGTATGGCGATATGAAAGATTATGCTTCACCACATGGTGGCGGCATGATGGGATTCAAACATCCTCCCATTTCGGATGAAGGTGATGCGGATTCAGCAGAAAAATCAGCAGCCTCAAAATAAATTTAATCTGTCGCTGATTGCAGAAGCGACACTGCGTCTAAACAACAACCTTCCAGATTGGAAGACTTAATCTTTGGCGAAAAGTCTCCCCTTTTAAAAGGTTCTGCTTGCGAATTGGCAAGTCCCCTCGTTCAGAAATGTGTTGCCGATGCTTTCCAAGCCACAGGCCTGTCCCTAAATGGAGCGCGTGTTTTCCATAGAACCCTGCAGCCTCATCAATCACCTGATCAATTTTTCGAAGCGCTTGAATCTTGGGCACATTATCAAAGAGAGAATATTGTGTTGTACACTTGGCTTTGAGTTTAAAAAGCACCACACCTGTCAGACGATAAAGTGTACCTGAATCAAATAATTGATCGAAAAGAAAATTCACCATTCGCGCAGCTTCAAAAGCCGAAGAAACAGCATGATCAAACAAAGCCTCAAGTCCTGAAGAACGAAATTCTTGAGTTCTAAGATAAATGGAAAGCCCTCCAGCCTCTAGCTGATATCGTCTAAGTTTAATCATTGCTGATTCTAAATTCCTTAAGAGCTGCGCACGCACAAACTCCTTTTCGCTGGACGGAGGTGTGAAAGTTTTGCACTTACTGATCGTCGCATAATCTGTTTTTTCCTGAGTCACAATGGGATATACCGACTCTCCGCGGAGCTCATGCCAAAGCTCGATACCGATTTTCCCAAGCGTTTGCTTGGCCCAGATTTCCGGACGACTCACGTAATCCCAAACATTTCGAATGCCTTTCTTCGTCAGAAGCGCCACGGTGTTCGGACCAAATCCGCAAACCCGCTCGAGCGCAATGCGTGGAAGGATTTCGTGAAGATCACGCGCCCGGAAAACCGTAAAACCATCCGGTTTATTTTCTTTGGATGCAATTTTCGCGAGGATTTTTGATGCACTCAATCCCACGGAGACTGTAAGTCCGAGTTCCCGCTGAATGGCATTCTTGATCTGCCGCGCAATTTCGATGAAACCCGTGTGATAAACGCGCCGAAGTCCCGAAAGTTCCGCGTAGGCTTCATCGATGGAATATTCCTCGACCTCGGGCGTAAAACGGCGAATGATGGAAAACATCCGCTTCGAATAAAGACTGTAGGTTTCGTAATCACTCGGAAGGCAAATCAGATCCGGAAGAATTTCCCGCGCCTCAAAAAGCCGCATCGGACGTTTCACACCAAGCGCCTTGGCCTCGTAACTGGCGCACGCCACAATCCCCCGCTCTTTTCCCGTGACTACCGGCTTTCCTTTAAGCTCCGGATGCAGCGCCTGCTCCACCGATGTAAAGAACGCGTCACAATCAATGTGAACGATGGGACGAGGAAAGGAGGAGAGGGAAATGGATTGAGACATTGGTACAAGGGTTAAGGGTTAAGGGTTAAGGGTTAAGGGTTAAGGGTTAAGAAATCAAAACTATCTCCCATCCCTTAATTTATTTGTATTTTCGGACATTCGCAATCACGACGCCGCCGATCACGAGTTCGGATTTAGGTTGAATGGGAGGATATTTTTTATTCGCCGCGCGGAGAGTGACGCGGCCCTGAAGCTTCTCAAAATATTTCATCGTCCAGTGTCCATCAACTTGCGCCACGACCACATCGCCGTGCCGAGGCTCCCTTCCACGCTCCACAATCACGAGATCACCGGGCATGATGCCCGCATCGATCATGGAATCCCCGCTCACTTTCACCAGATAACTCGCGGCAGGTTTTTGAATCAGAAATTCATCGAGGGAAAGCGTATCGAGGAGCTCTTCTTCCGCCGGTGACGGGAACCCTGCCTGAACACTTCCAAGAAGCCTCAGGCCGCTCGTTAAATAAGAAGTTGGAATCAGTTTTCCGGAAGCATCTTTCTTGACGATTCCCCGTTTAATCAGATGAGGAATCAGTCCCGACACGCCCCCTTTGGATTGATAGCCGAGCAGATCTTGAAGTTCGGAAAAAGACGGCAGACGTTTACTCGCATAATAAAACTTCCGCAGTTTCGCCACGATGGAGGGCAGATCAATGGACTTAGGCATGGACAGATTATAATCGGACGATCGTCCGAAATCAAGCAAAATTCAAAAAGAAAGGTTATAGAGGATAGGTGAATAGGTTATAGAAAAAAAGGTGATAGAGGGTAGGTGATAGGTAAATTGGCGGGGAAAAGCAGAAGCTATTTTTCTTGGCTGTTACTATCCCCTACTCACCCGCTTCCATCGTCCATCTTCCTTCATCTTATCCGCTGTTTTCTATTTTTCCCTATCACCCATCAGCTATCACCCATCAGCTATCACCTATTCAGCTATCCTCTATCACCTACTCACCTATTACTCATCGAAAGGGCTTTTCGGAGGGCGCTGGCGAAGATGATGAAGGAGCAGAGGACCATCACGCTAATGAGGGAAATATTGAGGTGAATGATAAAGGGCGTCGCGGTCTTGGGCCAGTAATGATGCGCAATCATTTGATACGCGGCTGAAAGCGTCGTCGCTGCGACAAAAATCATGGGAACCACCGTCACCCAAATGTATTTCGCCTTTTTCATCGAAACTAAAATCACCGTCCCGATCGCAAGCGCAATGGCCGCAAGCAGCTGATTGGCAATCCCGAACATTGGCCAAATCGTACTGATCGAGGCATTCCAAATCAGATACCCCCACCCCGCCACCACCACCAGACTGGCGAGAATATTTCCCGGAAGCCAATCCGGTTTACTGAAAGGAGCGTAGAATTTTCCAAGCAATTCCTGAAGGATGAACCGCGCGATTCGGGTCCCTGCATCGATCGTCGTCAAAATAAAAAGCGCTTCGAACATAATCGCAAAGTGGTACCAGTACTTCATGAACTTCGTAAGAAATGGAATCGCACTGAAAATCTGAGCCATCCCCACGGCAAGTGATACGGCACCGCCGGTTCGGCCGATCAGCGATGTTTCCCCCACTTCCCTGGTCAGCCAATCCAGATTCACAGGAACGATCCCAAGCGTCTCAGTCAGCTTTGCGTAGACGGCGGGCGACACATTGATCGCGTAATAATCTCCGGGATGCATCGACGAGGCCGCAATCAAGCACACCACGGCCACCACCGCCTCAAGCAGCATGCAGCCGTAGCCAATGGAACGCGCATGGCATTCACTGGAGATCATTTTGGGCGTGGTTCCCGATGCCACAAGCGCATGAAATCCAGAAATCGCACCGCACATTATTGTGATAAAGCAGAACGGCCAGACTTTCCCCGGCACAATCGGTCCGCCGCCGTGAATAAAGGAAGTCAATGCAGGAAATTCGAGGCGCGGA
Source organism: uncultured bacterium (assembly GCA_964581425.1). GTDB lineage: Bacteria > Omnitrophota > Omnitrophia > Omnitrophales > Aquincolibacteriaceae > CAZOOM01. The sequence continues at coordinate 5,075 of CAZOOM010000066.1, forward strand.
TTAAGAAAAACAATGCCTGCGATTAAAAAGAAAACGGTTCCAAGCTTCATGTAAGAACTGAGGTAATCCCGAGGCGCAAGAAGCAGCCAGACCGGAAGCACCGAGGCGAAAAATCCGTAGATGGCCATCGCAATAATAATTTTTTGTTTATCGAGGAGAAAAATCGAATTAAGAAATGGAATCTCCGGAACCCACCGCCCAAAAATCACGGCCGCTAAAAGCGCAGCGACTCCCCAGATCGTGGCGATCTTAATCGCACCGTGATCACCCTTCTTCAAGGCGAAAACGTAAAATCCCATGATCATGGCAATCGGAATACTGGCCGCAATCGTAAAAGTTCCCCATGAACTTTCAGCCAGAGTATTCACGACCACAAATCCAAGGCCGGCGAGAGCAACCATCACAATAAAGAGAATGGCAATCGCACATGCCAGTCCGGCCACCGGCCCAATCTCGGCCTTCGTAATTTCCGCAAGCGACTTGCCTTCACGGCGTATGGATGCGGCAAGAATCACAAAATCCTGCACCGCTCCGCCCAGTACCACGCCGACGACAATCCAAATCAGCCCGGGCAAATAACCAAACTGAGCTGCAAGCACGGGCCCAATCAGCGGGCCAGCTCCTGATATTGCGGCAAAGTGATGTCCGAAAAGAACCCACTTTGACATCGGATAATAGTTTTGATTATCGCAAAGAGTGTGGGCCGGAGTTTTTCGCGAATCATCAAGGGCAAAAACCTTGGCCGCCAGAAAGGCGCTGTAGTAGCGGTACCCGATCGTAAATATTCCCAGCGTGACAATCAAAAGCGGAAGAGCAGGCATGAAAGCTAAATCCTTTGCTGAAAATAAATGATCAGAAAACTCAAAAGCATAGTGACCAACCCAAGCCAGCGCGTATTTCGAAGTTCGCGATCGGGATAAATAGGCTCTGCTTTCCAAGTCGCTTTTTCCATGGCCCATTGATAAAAACGAATGATGAGGCCGGGCATTAAAAAAGAAAATGCTCCAAAATTAATCCCTAAAATCGCAATGAATTTTAGTATCCATTTCACGAATATAACGGGAATCAAAAAATAATCCCCACCCGCATCAAGCTTGATCACTGCCCCTCACAATCGTTTTCATCTACACAAAATCACCAAACAGCATGGCGATAGTGTTTGCGAATCGTTTCATCTTTGGTGATCAAAATACTATTATCAATAGCTGCATGAGCTGTGATTAACCTATCAAAAGGATCTCGCGTCCAAACTTCCTGCATCGCCTTCTCAATCACTTGAGAAAAGGATTTAGAACAAACGCTCATACCCATTTCATCTGCGAGCTTCTTAAGTAGCACATGAGGAGTCACACTGATTTTATTAATCTCATGCAGATATTTCAGTTCAAGAAGAACCATTGGGGATATGACTAGGTCATGACCTTCAATATACTTTGAAGCATGCACCGACAATCGTTGAAGATCCCCTTCGAACAACCAGGGAATAATATGGGTGTCTAAATAAACGGACGCCATTCTTTCGACCAATCGATATGCACTAGATCTTCTGGATTTCCGTTAATGCATTTGCGTTTTTTGAGCCGGGCAAGCTTGCTCACAGGAGGATCTGCAACAATTTTGAGCGTTTTTCCATTACGAACAATAACGATAGGAACCCCTGTCTTAGCCACTTTATCAAGTAAACGGTAAATATTCTGTCGAAGTTTTGATGCTGAGATCACCATGATGCCCTCCCATTACTTTTAAGTATATCTTCATATACGTACGTTGTCAATTTATAGGACGTACGATATGCAAACACAGGCTCTATCGTACCATTAACGGCATCACCTCTCGAAAAACATCGCCGGCTTTTCTTTCGATTTTAAGATCCGCCAGCCGATCAAGCGGCGTGGATGAAAGCGTAATGATGACAAGTCGAGCGCCCGAATCTTTTGCGATCCGCGGCAGAGAAGCTGCGGGTTCTACCACCAAAGTCGATCCTATCACCACTAAAAGATCACACTCACCCAGCCAAGCTTGCGCACGTGCCAAAACCATTTCATCCAGCCATTCTCCAAACATCACAATATTGGGTTTGATCAAGCCCTTACACGCCGAGCAGCGCGGAACCTTTTCACCTCTTTGAAGTTTTTTTCGTGTCTCTTCCCAAGGCCGAACATCTCCGCAGTCCAAGCATTTTGTTTCTTGATTATTCCCGTGTAGCTCTAGAATTTTTTCTGCTGAACTTCCCGCTTTTTGGTGAAGCCCGTCAATATTTTGAGTAATAATCCCGTGAAGTTTTCCTGATCTTTCAAGATCTACGAGCGCCTCATGAGCCAAATTGGGTTTTGCCTTTAAGACTTCTTCCATAAAAGAAAATTTGTAAGCCCAGAACTCTTCACGTTTTTCATCCCAAGCAAGATAATCTTGAATTGTAACAGGCTGATAACGTTCCCAAAGTCCGCCTTTGGACCGGTAATCAGAAATTCCACTTTCCGTGGAAATTCCTGCACCTGTGAAAGCCACCACTCTTTTGGCCCTTTTTAAGAGTTCAGAAAGCTGAAGGGATTCAGAAACGATCATGCGGTTCGCGAAAGATGATCCAAACGTTCTTTGAGTTCATTAAATTGAAAGGGCTTTCGAAGCGGCTGAAGGAATCCAAGTTGGGCGGCTTCTTGATCAATCTCAGGGTCATCCTTTCCCGTAAGAAAAAGAATAGGAAGAGATTTTAAGTTTGCATCCAGTAGAATTTTTTTTGCCAGATCAAATCCACTTTGGTCTGGTAGAAAAATATCTAAAATCAGCGCAGAATAACCGTGAGTAGCTTCTTTTAAAACATGCATCGCTTCTCCTCCGGAAGCAACCGTCCTGGAATAATAGCCCCATGTTTTAAGTAAGTTCCCTAAAAAATCTGCGATCTGAGGATCATCATCCACAATGAGGATCTGCTGAAATCCCAGCGGAGCTGATGAAAGAGGAAGATTCACCGCGTTTTCAATCGTAAGAGGTTCATAAGGAAGTTCCACTACAAACGTCGTACCTTTTCCCGGCTCACTTTCAACGGACATTCGACCTCCGTGCGCCTGAATAATACCCACTGACAAACTGAGTCCAAGACCAGTTCCCTTTCCAGCAGGTTTGGTAGTAAAAAATGGCTCAAAAATTCTTTTCAGATTATCGGGAGAAATTCCGGAGCCATTATCCGAGATAAAAAATTGAATTACTTTTTCAGCCGGAAGAATTTCGAGAATCAGCTTTCTTGGTTCGGAGCGGGTTTCCAGAACTTGTATGGCGTTGCGCACCAGATTTAAAAAAACTCTGGAGATTTGGTCCGCATCTGCAGTGAGCTCTTTGATTGATTCAGGAAATTTTTTTTCAACTTGAATCTGATTCTTTTTAATATCCTCCTGACATACTTCCAACACCTCATTGATAGCAGCGCGGGAATCAAATCCCGAAGGGTTAATTTTCTGCCTGCGCATAAAAAAAAGCAGATCTTGAACCATCGCATGCGAGCGAACAAGCTGACGGTTGATGACTTCAAGAAACCGCTTTCCCTCTGCATCCGAAACTTTATCTTCTAGAAGGCGGCTGTATCCCTGCATGGACACAAGCGGCGTATTCAGTTCGTGAACAATACCTCCCACGATACGTCCGATCGAAGCTAATTTTTCAGATTGAACCAACTCCTCTTGAGTTTCCTCCAGTTTTTGATAAGCAACCTCAAGTTCTTTCTGACGCTGTTTGGCGGCAATGGTCCGGGCAAGTGCCATGGCAGTCTCACGCTCCTGCTGAACCAGCTCTTCCGTTTGACGTGCTACTTCTCGTTTTAAAAAATCGCGACCCGATTCAAGCGACCAGCTAAAAAATCCCAAGAGCAGCGATAAAACCGTACCCAAACCTAAAATCATGGTACTCACAAGATTTTGATTTAAAGGAATGGTCGAATTAAAGTAGTGATCCCAGACAATAAAAGTAAGAAGAAGAGAAAGTAAGGAAACGAGAAGCCAGAGATGTAGGTGCGACTCTTTTTTAGCGTTCAAGATTTGCAATCATTCTCCAGGAGGTTCCAAACAGAACCTCCTGGCATTTGAGTTAGCCAAGATTCTGCGCAGCAAATTCCCAATTGAGCAATTTATCAATGACAGCATTGACGTAATCAGGACGACGATTCTGAAAATCTAAATAATAAGCATGCTCCCAAACATCAATCGTCAAAAGTGCTTTTTGTGCAGGATTCGTAAGCGGCGTTTCAGCATTCGGCGTCTTCACCAGCTTGACCGCATCTCCTTCAGCCACAAGCCAAGCCCATCCGCTTCCGAATTGGGTCACAGCAGCTTCCGCAAATTGTTTTTTAAATTCATCGAAATTTCCAAAAGCAGCTTCAATTTTTTGAGCAATTTTTCCGCTCGGTTTACCGCCGCCATTGGCACGCAAACTTTTCCAGTAAAAGGTATGGTTCCAGATTTGCGCTGCATTATTGAAGATACCCACCTTGGTCGTATCTTGCTTGGACTTTTTGATCACCTCTTCAAGAGGCATATCAGCAAAAGGTGTTCCTGCTGAAAGTCGGTTCAGATTATCCACATATGCCTTGTGATGTTTCCCGTAGTGAAAACTCAGCGTATTTGAAGAAATCACAGGATCAAGTGCATTATCGGCATAAGGAAGCTTGGGAAGTTCAAAGGCCATAAATTCTCCTATATCGCATTTCATTTAAATGATGGGTTTGCGGTATTGTACCGTTAACCCATCAAATTAAAAGGAAAACGGTACTACCATTTTCCAGTTTTTTTGTTTGAAGGTTTAGGATGATGCTGAATGGCTTTAAGCGAAGCCGCCATGGTGTCTTCCGGCAAATGATATTCTTGAAGTTTGCCAGAAAGATACTTGTCATAACCTACCATATCCATGAGGCCGTGTCCGCTTAAATTAAAAAGGATCACTCTTTCTTTTGCCTCTTCGCGCGCGCGCACTGCTTCCTCAATCACACAGGCAATGGCATGACTGGTTTCAGGCGCAGGAATAAACCCCTCAGTCCTGGCCCATATCATGGCAGATTCATAGCACTTTACTTGATCATACGCACGAGGCTCAAGGAGCCCTTCCACGACAGCCTGACTTACAAGCGGAGCCATACCGTGATAACGCAGACCGCCTGCGTGAATCGGTTCCGGAATAAATTTGTGTCCGAGCGTGTGCATGGGCATGAGAGGCGTCATTTGAGCGATATCGCCGAAATCATAAGAGAAAGGACCTCGGGTCAGCGTCGGACAGGCCGTCGGCTCCGTTGGAATGATCGCAATTTTCTTCCCGTTAATCTTCTCTGAAATAAAAGGAAATGCGAGACCTGCAAAATTACTTCCGCCTCCAACACAACCAATCACAAAATCAGGTGTTTTTTCATTCATGATCTTAAGCTGCTTCTGAGCCTCCAGACCAATAATGGTTTGATGAAGCATCACGTGGTTCAAAACACTTCCAAGAGCATATTTGGTTTTCCCCGAGGCATCGCAAACAGCCTCTTCAACCGCTTCACTGATCGCAATCCCCAAACTCCCAGGGCAATTCGGATCTTTGGCTAAAACATCACGGCCAGCTTTAGTCTCTTTGCTTGGACTTGCAACGCAATTCCCACCCCAAATATGCATCATCATTTTTCGAAAAGGTTTTTGCTCAAAACTGACCTTCACCATAAAAACTTTGCACTCAAGCCCCATCAACATGGTGGAAAAAGAAAGAGCGCTTCCCCACTGTCCCGCGCCTGTTTCTGTGGTGAGCTTTTTCACACCAGCCTGTTTGTTGTACCAAACCTGAGCTACCGCGGTGTTGGGTTTGTGACTTCCCGCAGGACTCACGCTTTCATCTTTGTAATAAATCTTGGCCGGAGTTTTAAGGTATTTTTCGAGGAAAACCGCACGACGAAGCGGGCTTGGTCTCCATCGGTAAAGAATTTGAAGGACTTCTTCAGGAATATCAATCCAGCGCTCAGTGCTCATTTCCTGTTCAATGAGAGCATTAGGAAAGATTTTTTCCATCATGCTAGGCGTAATCGGACTGCCGTCAGGAGTCAGAGGTGGTTGGAGCGGCGTTGGAAGATCAGCGGCGAGGTTGTACCACTTACGCGGCATTTCCTTTTCATCTAAATAACACTTGATCATAAGGCTTGAATTCTAAACGGAAGCGCTTTGAAAATCAAATCTTAAGCAATGGCTATCCGTGATAAATCTCCAAAACAAGTTCCCACGGATCGTGCAATTCGCACTTCTTCAGAAGATGGGTCAACCTTTTTGAGACGCGCCACGGCTTCTTTCAATGAAACATCCACAATATCCCAACCACGAAGTGCCACCATGCGTCCAAATTTTCCAGATTTAAAAACTTCCATGGCATGAACTCCAAAGCGGGTTGCGAGCCAACGGTCAAAAGGGGTCGGAATTCCGCCGCGTTGAAGATGTCCGAGCACAGTTACACGAGTTTCAAGACCCGTGAGACCTTCAATCTGTTTTCCCACGACTTGCCCAATGCCTCCAAGACGAATGGGATCCGGAGAATTTTTTAGAATTTCCTGAATCACCACTTCACCACCCATAGGTTTCGCACCTTCAGCCACAACGACAATGCTGAATTTTTTTCCATATTTTGAGCGGTTTTGAATAGCAGAACAAACAACGTTGATATCGTAAGGGATTTCGGGAATCAAAATAATATCTCCTCCGCCTGCAATGCCGGAGCGAAGTGCAATCCAACCTGCGTATCGGCCCATGACTTCCACGACCATCACACGCTTGTGAGATTCACCCGTAGTGTGAAGACGATCAATGGACTCCGTGGCCACAGAAAGTGCAGAATCAAAACCAAAAGTGACATCGGTTGCACTTAAATCATTGTCAATCGTTTTGGGAACAGCCACCACAGGAATTCCCATTTCAGAAAATCGAAGAGCACTTGTTTGAGTTCCGTCCCCGCCGATGGTAATGAGACCATCAAGATTCCATTTTTCAAAAGTAATTAGCGCGTCACGGGAACGATCACGCTTGATGATTTCGCCTTGATCACTTTTTTCAGCGTAATCAAAAGGGTTCGCTTTATTGGAAGTACCAAGAATCGTCCCTCCACGAGAAAGAATGCCAGACACTTCATCCGAGGTCAGGATGCGTGCACGATTTTCAACCAGCCCCTCATAACCATCTTCAATACCAATAACCTCGTAGCCGTACTCAAACACAGCAGACTTAACCACAGCGCGGATCACTGCATTTAAACCCGGACAGTCTCCACCGCCCGTTAGAATTCCAATCCGTTTAGTCATGACTGATTTTGATGGTTTAGGGTTGGCAACATAGGATTAATTATATCCTGTTTTCTCTTTTTTGAAATGAGAAACAAAAGGTCCGATCATGTTTTTAAGTTGCGATTATCAAATGGTCATTTATAAGAAAGCCATGCACACCTTAGCCCTTATTTATGATCTGAACTTTAATTTACAGGTTTCGTCCGGGCAATTTTAGTATTCCCATCAATCACAATCATACCGAACTGAAACTTAATCGTATCACCTGCTTTAAACACAATGGTTCTAGGGCTGACTCCATTGGCAAGCGTCAGAATTTTGCTGACCGCATTCGATGCGTCCAATTTAATGGAATATACGCTCGATCCTACCGCCACAGCAACTTCGTCTGCATTATCCGAAACCGCTAAAACACCCACACCGGAATTACTGGTCAAATTTTTGTTGGCAAGATCCACTTCTCTTCGATCGTACAAATCCTTCCCCTTTTTAACGTAGAGGATGAGTTTGCCATTTTCCACATTGAAGAAAACATTGGGGTGATTGGTATCTTCTGCTTTACGATGCAGCTTCGTGACGACTCCAATTTTTGAAGCAGGAAGACCGTCATGATTTGATGCCTGGAGCTCAGTTGCACTTTGCGCAGGTTGTGATTCCTGATCAGCCGACTGAGAAAGCAAGGCGGAAAGCTCTGCGTTAAAATCTTCGATGGCCTTCAGCATACTTTCACGAGCAGCCGTACGCTGTGCCTGAATCTCCTGGTATCCAGCACTCACATCGTCTCCAAAAATCTTCTTCATCTGATCAACGCGTGCACGCAAATCCTCCAAAGTAATATCACTAGGAAGCTCTGCGCTTGGTATTTCAATGGTTCGCACCGTAACATTCCGCTTTTTAGCGTAAAGTGAATCGAATCCCGCTGGTTCTGGCTCTGGTTTTCCTGTCTCTCTCATAGATTGAGCGTTTCGAATAAGATAAGAGGAAAAAATATAATCGCGAAATAACTTGGTCGAAGTTTGTAAATTCATCTTGCGCTGAGATTGTTTTTCCTTAATTGCTTCTCCCAAAGCTTTCCATTCCAGCAAAAGTTTCTGAGACGCAATAGGCTCCCAAAAAGATTCCCGAGGCTCCATGTACCTCATCGCTTTTTGCACTTGATCCATATAATGATTAAGAGCCGCTTGCTCCTGATCTTCAGGTGAAATCTGATCCGTAGTTTCTGATGCAGCAGCTGATGGTGCTTTCAAATCTGGATCCAACACTTCTGCAATCAGAGTTTTGACTTGAGGCTCCAAAACAATCTTTCCTTCCTCATTGATTGTTACGCTATAAGCACTTTGATCACTCATCACTAAAATCAGATTTCCTTTTTCATCTTGCTGAGCATCCATGGTTGAACTCTTGCCATGAAATGAGAGTTTGTCAGCCTTGGGATCGACAACCCAAACATAGGGCTCGCCTGCAATCTCAATATTTCCAGTTGCAACCACTCGCTTCCCGCGAAATTCCACTTTGGAAGGAAACAAATTTATTTTGCCTGCATCATTAATTTTGATGTCGTAAGTTCCTAAAATCCCAAAGTCCTTCTGAACAGTTAAGAAGAGAGCCCCGGTTGTCTCATCAATCTCACTCACATAGGCTTTTCCTTGATCACTGACAAATGAAATTTGATTTGGAGTCTCAAGATGAACACGGTAATCAACCCCTTCTAGATTTACCAAATGGTCGGTACCGGTATAAAGAATCTGATCGTCTTTTAATTGCGATCTGATACCCGCCAAACTACGATCTTCTACGGTTTTCATCCGATCCGAAGAAAGATCCTCTTTTCCTTTTTCAAAAATGGAATACATTTTTCCATTTTCAAGAATACTCACACTTGTATCTCCATTTTCCAGAATGGAATAATTCACATATTCATCCAAAAGGCGAATAAGCATCATCCCTTTTGAAAAGGAAAACATCTTCGAGAAGTCTGCCTTGGATTTAAAAAAGAAGATTTTGTCTGATCCTTGATCAAGTTTATCGGTAAACATCTTGTGCTGATAATCCATTTGAAGAGATCGATAAAATTTTCCGGCAGAAAGCCCTGTCTCCGCAATCCAATCCATTTCCTCAATTTGAATTTTACCGTTGGTATCTGGAAGAGAAAATGTAATGGAATTATCCAAACTGCCATTTTCGCGGTAAAGTTCCATCGTCACGCGACCCTGATTTAATTTCATTTTGACAGGATAAGTTCCATCGATAAGCACCTGCCCTTGAGCATCACTCGAATAGTTTTTTCCATTGACTGTTAAATCGAAGGTGCCATTCGAAAGAAATTTCACAGCAGATCCTTCTCCAATTTCTAAAACAAACTTTTCCTGTCTTATCACTTCCGGCTTAGCAATTTTTTCTACAACACTTTTCTCGGCTTGAAGTGTGACGGAATACGTAGTTTGCCCAATCGAGACAAGCATGTTATCTCCAGTTTCAGACACGACAACAGATGTTATGGATGCATTTGAACTCAGACCCTTATCCCCTAAATCCACCACACGTTTTTCGAATTCCTTAGGTCCCTTTTCAACGTAAATCACGAATTTTCCTGACTCCACGTTGTAGCGCACTTGAGCATTGTTGGTATCTTCCGCTTTACGATGAGGAGCCGATACAAGCGTTATACTGGAGTTGCTATTTAATAATTTTTTTTGCAACATCACGATTTGAGCTTGAGCATCGTCAATGGCTTGAATCATCCCCTTCACCGCTTCTCTCATTGACTCTTTAGCCTGTGAAAATATCAACGAGGGATCTTCGCCAAACTCTTTTTTCAACTGCTTCACTAATTCTGCTAATTCATCGAGCGAATCATCAGCTGGCGCCTGCACATTCTGATACAGGACCAATTCCGTGTGATATTTCTCGCTTAAAGACCGAAATTCATTTTCATCATTCCCGAAATTGCTGCTGATATTCCCCGTCTTGATGATGGAGTCCGTATTTTCAAGCAGCGCTCGTGCGAAACGATCCAGAGTTTTGTATTCAATCGCCTGATCCAAATCAATCAGATTCTTCCAAACAAGCGCATTCACCAGCGCAGATAAATCCATTTCAGAAAGAGAAAGACTTTTTTCTGAGATTGGCTTCAAAGCTTCTTTAGTTGCCAAATCAAAAGCTGCCACCCCTTCCTGGATCTGTTTCACATAACTTTCCAGCTCCGCCCTGCGACTCTGATCTGGAACATTTTTAATTTTAAGAATTTCCTGATTTACATCATCAATCACTTGGCTGATCTTTTTGACCGCTTCCTGCCGTTCGCTAAAAAGTTTGGCATAACCCGCTTCAGGATTATCTCCAAGGGTGCTCTTTAAACTCGAAACCAGTTCACGCAAAGAGACAAGAGGCATCTCTGTTTGAACTTCAATCACAGGCAGCGACATCATCGGAATCGCTCTTTGCTTAGCGTAATAATCAAATCCGGCCGGAACCTCAAGGGGGCCCTTTCCGTCTTTAATCGACTGCGCATTCCGGATCAAAAAACTCGTAAAAATATAATCTCTGTAGAGCTTCGTCAAACTTTGAAAATTAAGCGTCCCCGCAGCGGCTCCCGCTTTTACAAGTTTACCTAACTCCTCCCAAGTCACTGCTAATTGTTTGTTAGCAAGATCCGTCCAGGCCTCAGGCGCGGCTTTCGTAAAGCGCACATCTTCGTAAATTGCTTTATCCAAATAAGCTTTTAATTCACTGCGTTCCTTCTCCAAAGACTGAAGCTGACGAATCTGTTCAGTTGCATCATTGATCGCCGCAAGCATTCCCTGCACCGATTTTTTCTGAGTCGCAATTATTTCCTGATACTTCGCATCAAAATTGTCTCCAAATACATCCTGGACACTTTTCACGTATTGACGCAGTTCTTCTAACGATATTTCAGATGCCGAAACCAAAGGGTTAAAAACACTCATGGGTTCAATTTGATATTTTTGAGCTAAGGCATTGATATTTTTTTCCAAAGCCTGGGGCAGCCAAGAGGGTTCTGAGGTGGATTGCATAGATTTCGCGCTTTCAATGAGGAAGCGCGCAAATTTATCCATTAGCTGAGCTTGATTAGCTTGATCTGAAGTCAAATCTTTCAACGATTGCAAGCGCTTTGTGAGAGCTTCTACTTCCTTGAAATCCATTGGAATATTTTTTCCAGCAACGGTCTCAAAAACCTTTTTTAATTCTGGCTCATTTTTTTCGTAAGCCTGTTTAAATTGATTGAGATAATTTTCAAGCTCTGCCCTTTCATCCGTTGCTGCATCTGCATTATTCTCCCGTTTCTCACCATGTTTAACTTGGTAAGCATCAAGCACGGGTGGAAGTGAATCGGGCGTAAGAAGCGCATCTCCTTCAGATTGGACTGTAAAATTGCCTGAAACCTGATAATCGAAACTCATGGTTGCAGTATTTAAAGTCAAATCGTAGATCTGAGAACATTGTTTTGGATACAGAAGAGACTTATTACACATGCTCAAACCGTCAAAAGAAGCTAATTGAA
>CAZOOM010000067.1:0-16356 GCA_964581425.1 uncultured bacterium
GGCGAGCGAAAACCACACAAACCGGTGTCCATCCCTGTGGTTTGAGCGCTTTCGAAGTTCAGAGTCTTGGAACTTTCAGTCCGCTTAACAGTTACCTACAGAGAAAACTGCAAAGAGCTAAACAATTACCCGAGATCAGGTTAGATTTTAGTGGGAGTGCCCTTCAGGACCATGCGCGTGTCCATGAGCAAGCTCCTGCTCCGTAGCTTCGCGCACCGACATGACCTCGACCTCGAAAGTAAGAGGCTGGCCTGCAAGAGGATGATTTCCATCAAGAGAAATTTCGTCCCCCTCAACTCCAGTAACGGTAAAAACCAAATGATTGGTCTGATCTCCGCCATGAAACTGAGAACCCACTTTAATCTCCCCTGCTGGCAAGCGAGACCGGTTCACTTTGATCTTTAGCTGCTCCACAATCGGACCATAGGCTTTTTCAGCGGGAATCCGGACTGTCTTCTTTTCATTTTGCTGCATCTTGAAAAGCTCTTCTTCCAGACCCGGAATAATTTGATGGGCACCTTCCATTACCGGGAAAGGCTCTCCCTGACGGGAGGTGTCGATCTGAGTCCCCGCATCATTGGTCAAGATATAGTGAAAAGAAAGTACACGTGGTGACATTGAAACTCCTTCATTGGAAGGCGTGGATTTGATCACGCCATTTTGATTTTAAAAACAAGTTTTTTAACTTTCTCGGAAGTATTGGCAATATGACATCCAGGTTTATGAAGCTCACCAGGAAAGAAAAAAGCGAACTGAGCCGCTGAAACGCAAATCGAAGATTCTTTTTTAGGATCTTCAAAAAACGAAATGTCGGCTTTAAAGTCGTAATCCGTGACTGCCCGAGGATGACCTTCAACTGAAACATCCATACGCTCTTTTCCTTGAATCACAAGCTGAAGATCGGCATAAATCTGATGAGCTTCAAATCTTTTCTCAGAAGACGGACCTGTTTCATAACTTGCAACTCGTACAAAAAGATCTCTTCCGCTGATTTCAATTTCTCCATCAGGAATTTCTGTCCCCAATCTTTCCTGCATAAAGCAAATGATCTCGCTTTGAAAAGGGATATTGGGATAACGTTTTAAATTTTGAAAATCATCAAAGATCATTTTTCTACCAGCTTGTTTTCTCCGGCATTCCCTCTTCAAGCGCCTCAAAGACATGGACTTCAGGTTGCGTTTCTACTAAAGATTCCAGTTTTTTAAATAAATCTAAAATATAAGGAGTTTGAAGATGCTGGTTCAGATCTTCCTGGGATTTCCATCGCTCGACCACCACAAAAGATTGCGGATCCTGCACGGAACGGTGCAAAACATACTTAAGACATCCCGGCTCCTCATGAGTCGGCTTCACCACAGCACGGATAGCGGCTTCCAACTTTTTCTCGCATCCTTTTTTTGCTTTACTTCTTGCGATCACAGTAATTTTCAAAATCCCCTCCTAAAACTTTCTAGATTCAATGATTACCGGTGCAGATTTATAACCCAGGTTGTGGGATTTGCCAAGCAAAGCTTATGAATTCATTTTTAGCAGAATTCGAGGGTCACTTCTTTCCGCTTGGAAGTCAAAAACTCGGCAAGTTCTTTTACCAGAGTTTTTCGGATGGAAATACTCGAAGGCAAGAGCGGATTTTGATAAAACTCATTGATTTTTTGCCCCACCAGAAACTGAACATAGTCTGCTTGCATCAATTCCTCAGCAAGTAACCGGGCTCCATTTCGGTCTTCGGGAAGACGTGATAAATCCCCATCTGTTTGCTTAAGCAGTTCCAGGGCTTTTGAAATAGTCAGAATACCTTCGGTGACAAGATCAAACCCTTTCAACTTTCCCATGGGCGGAACATCGCGGCGCATGGATGCAATTTCAGGCTCAATCGGAAGTCCCAATACTTTTGCTGCGATATTCGCAGTTGTACCCCCGCATAAAATTTTCTTACCTTCAAAATTCTGAATTTGCCTGATACAGCGCAGGTCATCCTCGGGAGAAAGCGGTGGACCTGTAAAAACCATTAAGGGATGACGCTCCCGAACATAAACTCCCACAAAAGTCGCATCATCTCCAGGTTCCCCACCGTAGAGTGAATAGATTTTTGTCATCATCAGTCGCGCAAGATCTGAGGATCCTTCCATCCCATGGAGCGAAAGAAGTTCTTCGGTGTAAGCTCCTACCCGGTCCCAACCCCAACCATAATTGAGTTCGCGTCCCATTCCCGCGTACAGAACGCCATCGGAAATCAGCGAAATATAATCTCCTTTTTCAAGCTCACCCTCAAACACCGTGACTTTTCTTTCGAGAATAGTTTCGGAGTAAGATTCAAGCTGTTTACGTTTTCCTTTGCGAAAGAAAAAAGGAGCAGGATTATCGAAATTGAAAATTTTGAAAGTGTGCGTCACCTGATCCATTTCCAATATGGTAAAAGTCGCATAAGCAATATTGCGGACCTTACAAACCGGAAGCGTTCCAAGCGCCGTCTTGATCACTTCTTCAAGAGGCACTTCCGCATCCAGCATCGTGGATAAAATTTCAGAGGTCAGAGTCGCTAGAATATTCGCCTTCACACCACTCCCAAGCCCATCCGATAAAACCAGGGTCGTCTTCTGCCCTTTGCGCGAGATCTTGATTTTATCGCCACACAGCTCTTCCCCTTTTTTCTTCAAACTAGATTCTGAAATATGAAAAAAATAGCTCACTGAATGTGCTCCTGCTTAAGCATTTCAACAAGTTTGAGCAGACTGACTTTGGTTTCAGCCGTTGCTTCACCCAGCGCACCGGCAATTTCCTGCGCAACCTTCATTTGATTGTCCACCACCTGAGTCACTTTCTCAATGGCTTCTGCTTTGATTTTCTGCATCTCATTTTTTTGCTGCCACTCATGTGTCACATCCACAAAAATGGCGGCAATAACATTTTCATTACGAATCGGGAAAACCACTTTGCGGACATAAAGTCCGTAACGCGAATATTCTTTTTCTTTGGCTCGAATCACTTTATTTTTTTCCCAAACCTCAGAAAACTCTTGCCAATCATCCAGCAAAGTGGACGCATGCTCTCCCACAACTGCTTCGGCCGTGGTTTTGAACATGGCACAAAGCGCGGGATTCACCACTTTGATTTTAAAATCAAGATCCACCGCAATCAGACCGTTGGGGTCATAATCCCAAAGTACTTTCCATAAATTGGATTCTTGTGATTTCATACCAGCTCCTTTTCTTGGATCGCAGGTAAAATTTCTTTGACAAATTTCTCTTCCACATTCCCAGGATTGATATCTTTAAACATCCGCTCGCCCATTTTCATCACGATCGCTTGCATACAAGGCCCCAGACAAAACGAACCTTTGATTTCCACACGAACGCGCACGCGGTGCAAATCTAAAAGGGCTTCGAGTTTGGGCAGCACATCGTAAACACGATGCTGATGACAAGCCGAGCCCATGCAGATCGAAAGAACCTTCATTGAATCTTCCACAATCGTCTCCTTTTTCGAAGGCTGTCCCAACTTTTTTTAATTAGGGCTGGATTATACCAGAAGTTTGGTGTAAACTTCGATATAAATATATCGATATATAAATATCGAACTTGAACCCGAGAAAGGGAAACCCTATGGAAACATCCGTCAAGCACCCCAGTCTGCCCTCGGTCAAGCGTATGCCCATGTACCTGAGGATCATCCAAAATTTAAGTACCACTGAGGAGCAAGTCTCAGCCACTCAAATTGCCAGAGAACTTGGAATCGAACCCATCGTCACCCGTAAGGATCTTGAGCTTTTAGGAATTCTCGGAAAACCAGGCGTGGGTTACAACATCAAAGAACTTATTCCCGCTATTGAAAATTTTCTAGGCTGGGACAATGCCTCGGATGCAGTCCTTGTAGGAGCAGGAAGTTTAGGCACCGCCCTCTTAGGTTATCAGGGCTTTGCAAATTATGGCATGCACATCACTGCCGTGTTTGATCAAGACCCTAAAAAAGTCGGGAGAGAAATTCACAAAAAGAAAATTTTCCCACTTGAAAAATTAGCCAATTTGATTTCACGCATGCACATCTCAATCGCCATTATCGCTGTTCCAAAAGAATGCGCCCAGGAGACTGCGGACAAACTGGTCGCAGCAGGGATCAAAGCTATTTGGAATTTTGCACCCATCAAAATTAGCGCACCTACTCATGTCATTGTCCAAAACGAAGATTTAGCGGAAGGACTTGCCGTCCTTTTTTCAAAATTGAAACGCGAACAAAGTCGATCCGCAAAAAGGGCTGGCTGACCCAGAACTGATTCTAATGAAGGAGAAAAAAGCATGAAACGCGTCGTGATGTTTCGAAAATTCAATCATGTCTGTGAGATCCTCGAGCGCCATGGATACGCACGTCATAAACTCATCCCCATTTTGCAGGAAGTGCAGGAAGAGTACCGCTATCTTCCCGAAGAGGTCATGACCTACATCGCAACCTCACTCAAAATTCCACCGGCTAAAGTATTTGGAGCCGCTTCCTTTTATGCCCATTTTGCCCTCGAGCCTAAAGGGAAAAATATCGTAAAACTTTGCGACGGCACGGCCTGTCACGTCAAAGGCTCCATCAAAATTTTAAATGCCATCCGCAGTCATCTTCATCTCCAGGACGGAAAAAACACCACTGATGACATGCTTTTTACCGTTGAAACCGTTTCCTGTTTGGGTGCGTGCGGACTAGCACCTGCGGTCGTTGTGAATGAAAAAGTCTATGGTCAGATGACACCTGAAAAAAACGTGGGCGTTCTTAACCAAGTCATGCACGAGGAGGAAGTTTGTGATCCAGCAAGTCATTGAAATCTCTTCGCACGAAACATCATTGTCCCTGAAACCTCGAAGGATTGTGGTTTGTGCCGGAACAGGGTGTGTGGCCAATGGATCAGAGCAAGTCCTGAATGCCTTCCTCCATCAGTTGCCTCAATCGGGTTTTCATGTTTTAAGATCTTTTCAAGAAGCAAAAGACGGCCACGCAGAAGATGTGTTTGTGTCTCAAAGCGGTTGTCAGGGATTTTGTCAAATGGGTCCGCTCGTCACCATTCTTCCGGAAGGTTTTTTATTTAATAAAGTTCGCGAAGAAGATGTGGCTTCAATTATTTCCGAGACTCTTCTTAATGGTAAAGCAGTGGAGCGCCTGCTTTATCAGGATGCAACCTCACGCTGTACTTGCCCTACCCAGCACGACATCCCTTTTTACAAACGTCAGCAGCGCTTCACACTCAAAATGTGCGGAGAGATTGATCCTGAATGCCTCGAAGAATATCTCAGTCGAGGAGGCTACTTTGCAGCCAAAAAAGTTCTCACACAAATGACCGATGCTGAAACCTGCAAAGAAATTTTAGACTCCGGACTTCGCGGCCGAGGAGGAGGCGGATTTCCAACCGGAAAAAAATGGGACCTTACGCGCATCCAACCCGGACCTAAAAAATACATTATCTGTAACGGCGATGAAGGAGATCCAGGCGCTTTCATGGACCGAAGCGTGATGGAAGGAAATCCTCACAGCGTGATTGAAGGGATGATGATCGCCGCGCACGCATTTGGAGCTAACGAAGGTTATATTTACGTCCGCGCAGAATATCCCCTTGCCGTCAAGCGCATGAGAAAAGCTGTGATTGATGCGCTCAAGGCTGGCATTCTTGGAGAAAATGTTTTTGAAACTGGAAAAAGTTTTCACTTTGAAGTCATGGAAGGCGCAGGAGCTTTTGTTTGCGGAGAAGAAACCGCACTGATTGCCTCTATTGAGGGTAAACGCGGCATGCCCATGCCCAAACCTCCCTTTCCGGCCCAGCACGGTCTTTGGGGAAAACCGACGGTCATCAATAATGTAGAGACTCTGGCTGCGGTTCCGCTCATTATCCAAATGGGTGCTGCCGCTTACCGAAAAATCGGAACTGCGAAATCCCCAGGCACAAAAACTTTTGCGCTAAGTGGTCACGTGCTTAACACAGGACTGATCGAAGTTCCGCTCGGAATCACCCTAAAAGAAATTATTTTTGATATTGGCGGCGGTGTTACAGATGAAAAAGGAAAAACAAATCCTGAAAATTTTAAAGCGGTTCAAATCGGGGGCCCATCGGGCGGATGTTTGACACGTGATCACTACGATCTCCCGCTTGATTTTGATTCGCTTCGAAGCGTCGGCGCCATGGTGGGTTCCGGCGGACTTGTGGTCATGAATCAATCTACTTGCATGGTAGGAATGGCTCGTTACTTCATGCAATTCACGCAAAAAGAATCCTGTGGAAAATGTGTGCTCTGTCGAGAAGGCACAAAACAAATGCTCGGACTTTTAGAAGATGTGACTGAAGGACGCGCCAATGCTGAAACCCTTGAGCTTCTTGAAGAACTCGCGAATGTGGTTCAAAAAGGATCCCTTTGCGGACTTGGAAAAACATCACCCAATCCCGTGCTTTCTACGCTCCGCCATTTTCGAAAAGAATATGAGCAGCATGTCTTTCATCAATATTGCGCAACTGGAGAATGCAAGGAGCTTGCCCGCCCTGAAATTGATCCCGCTAAATGTAAGGGCTGCCGAGTTTGCTTAAAAAGTTGTCCGGTAAGTGCCATTACCGGTGAATTCAAACAACCTCATTCGATCAATGTTGAAATTTGCATTAAGTGCGGAGCATGCAAAGTCGCTTGTAAGCTCGGCGCAGTTCAAGGAGTTTAGAATGAAAACCTCAGGAACGCTGACTATCAACGGCAAAGTTGTTGAAATTGAAAATGAACGTAATCTCCTTGAGCTTATTCGAAAATCTGGAGTCGAGATCCCAACCTTTTGTTATCACTCCGAGCTCAGCGTGTACGGGGCTTGCCGCATGTGCATGATTGAAGTCGAAGGGCGCGGTATCATGGCATCGTGCTCAACCTTACCTGAGCCCGGACTCAAAATCAAAACCAGCACCGAAGAAATTCGAAAGATGCGCCGAGTTGCGGTTGAGCTTTTACTCGCAAATCATGAACAAGCCTGTCCCACTTGCGTTAAAAGCACGACTTGTAAACTTCAGCACCTCGCCAATAATCTCGGAGTCACCAAAGTCAGATTCAAACCTGTGCATCAAGCTGCTGAAATCGATTGTTACTCCCCTTCTTTGGTTCGGAATCCAAACAAATGCATTTTGTGCGGAGATTGCGTGCGCATGTGCGATGAAGTTCAAGGCGTTGGCTGTATTGATTTTTCATTTCGAGGTCATGAAGCACGCGTCGGGCCTGCGTTTGGAAAAAATTTGAGTGATGTGGAATGCGTGTTTTGCGGACAATGCGCGAGCGTCTGCCCCACAGGAGCGATCACACCCAAGTCTGAAATTGATCAAGTGTGGAAAGCGCTTGAAGATCCAAAGAAAAAAGTCGTGGTTCAAATTGCTCCCGCAGTGCGGGTTGCTCTTCAAGAGGCTTTCGGAGAAACCGCTGGACAAATTTCAACCGGACGCATTGTCTCAGCCTTACGCCTGATGGGATTTGATCGTGTTTTTGATACCTCGTTTGCAGCAGATCTTACGGTGTTTGAAGAAGCTACCGAATTTCTTGGAAGATTAAAAAAGAAAGGATCCATGCCTCAGTTCACCTCCTGCTGCCCCGGCTGGGTAAAATTCAGCGAGCAATTTTTTCCTGAACTGCTCCCCAAACTTTCCACCTGCAAATCTCCGCAGCAGATGTTCGGATCCCTTCTTAAAGAAGTGATGCCGGAAAATCTGAGCTGCGAGAAAAAGGATCTTGTCGTGGTATCCATCATGCCTTGTACTGCTAAAAAATTCGAAGCCAAGCGAGCCGAATTTATTCATGATGGCATCGCTGATGTCGATCACGTAATCACCACCCAAGAGCTTGCCATTATGATCAAAGAAATGGGAATTGAATTTCACAAACTTGCCAATGAGGAGTTTGATTTACCTTTTGGTTTCGCCTCAGGTGCTGGAGTGATTTTTGGAGCAAGCGGCGGCGTCAGTGAAGCCGTACTTCGCTTTGCCTATGAAAAAATCACCGGTCAAAAACTCATGCAGGTTGAATTCCTTGAAATGCGAGGCAAAGCTGGCATTCGTGAAGCTCGTGTGACTTTGGGAGAAACCACACTAAGGCTTGCGATAGTTCACAGTTTGTCCAATGCCAAGAAAATCTGTGAAGATGTCCGAGCTGGAAAATATGATTATGATTTAATTGAAGTTATGGCTTGTCCTGGCGGCTGCATCGGCGGCGGTGGTCAACCTGTTTCCTTTGACCGCAAAGCTAAATCCCGAAGAGCAAGAGGCCTTTACGAATCTGATCGTATGCTGACTACTCACAAACCTCAAGACAATCCCTATCTCACGGATTTATACGAGCAAAAACTGGGTGAAATCGGAGGAGAAAAATCGCATCATCTTTTTCACACCCATTATCAAAGCCGGCGCCGCATTTCAGTTAAGGGTATGCCCCTTTTAAGCGGTGAAGGAAAACAAAAACTTGAAATCGGAGTTTGTGTAGGAACAAGCTGCTACCTCAAAGGTTCCCAAACACTTCTCCACTCCATCATCAAGCATGTGGACGATCAAAAC
Organism: uncultured bacterium; assembly: GCA_964581425.1. GTDB lineage: Bacteria > Omnitrophota > Omnitrophia > Omnitrophales > Aquincolibacteriaceae > CAZOOM01. Next base: position 8,537 of record CAZOOM010000067.1, read on the forward strand.
CTTAAAGATGCGGTAGATGTTAAAGCCACATTCTGTTTTGAAAAATGTGATAAAGGACCCACTGTTCGTGTAGGCAAAGAGCTTATTCACGGAGCCACTTTGGATAAAACTTGTGCGGTTATCAAGCAATCGGTGTCCACATTTAAGAACTGAGCCCTATTTATTTGTTGAGAAAACGCCTTCTCCTTCCGATATATAATTATCAAAAAAGGAGAGCCGCATGAACGTCAATACTCTGCTTTATCAACTACTTGCAATACTACTTGGATCAAATCTGATGAGTTTTGCCTGGCCTCTTCGAGGTCAGTTTGGAGGCCCTCAAGGTGCCCTGATTTGCGGTGCCATGGCAGGATCCATGGTCACAGCCCTCATCCCATGGAAGCAATCACGCCTCGCTTTTGCTCAAGCCATTTTTTTAGCTGCTTTAGGTTTTCTTGCAGGTGGTGAGAATATTCCTTATGGCGCCATTGTTGATAATATCTTATTAGCGCCAAGTTTGATGGCCGCATTGCCCGATCTGCTTCTCATTCTTTTTATCGGAGCTTCCTGGGGCTGTGTTGGCACTACTTATTTGGGTTACGGGGTTTCAGAAAAGCCCATGACCTTTCATGACTATGTCGTCATCATATTTGCAGGAATTATTGCCGTCGCCGTGGCCCTGATTTTTAACACGAATCTCATTTATATTTTAGCGTTTACCTCTCTGATCGTTTTTTTGCAAGCCTACAATTTCTTTGTCAAGCACTCCAACTCCGTTTGGATCTACGGACTTTATGGTCTTCTCGGTTTCGGATTGGGATTCCTCGGAGCCGTAATTATTCTTTATCTTGGAAATCACGGATCGCTTCCTGGACCCAATGGATGGTGGACACTTCGCGATCAAATCTGGGGAGCTATTGGAGGAATCTCGATCATGCTGGCTGCATGGAAAGTCAACGCTTCAGGATCTCAACCTGTAGATCTTAGCGCTACTAACTTCCAGCGCTTTGGCTTTATCTGTTTTCTTCCGGTCATTGGGGGTATAAATTTGCTGGATGTTTACATGAAATGGTTTCACTCCACTCCGACAGCGCCAAACCTGGCGTTGGCAGGAGCCTTGATACTCATCGGAGCGATTTTACTCGCAGGATGGATGATTTATTATTTGATGGCAAACAGCTCTGCTTTCACAAGCCCCCAAAATCGAGGACTCATCTTGTGGTCATTTCTTTTCTTCTCCTTCTTCTTACGCTTTTTTGCGATTGCAAAATCGATTGTTTACTCAGGTTGGGGTGTTTGGGAAACTGGATTTTCCATTCTCTTATTTGAATCCATGATGATCTTTCTAGTCATGCCTTTTATTTTACTCGGACAAGAAAATCCTTAATCGTCTCATGTGAATTGATTTTCTGCCGTTTATCTAGGCATGGATATTACTCCAGCTGAAGAGCTCTTGCTTGCCCGATGTGTCCGAAAAGACCTTGAAGCCTTAGAGGCTCTTGGAATAACGTACGGGCGTCCACTTTACTCTTTTTTATTTTGTGCGGTCGGTGGAAACACTGAGATTGCTCGACAGATCCTCGTAAAATGTCTCAAATCAACACTGAGCTCTATTGAGCCTTTTGAAGAAACCATTCCTTTTTTGATAAAATGCTTACAATTCATCGATAAGGCTTTGAAAAAATATCCTCCCGACCATCATGCTGATGACCCGATTCCAGCTGATCCCCATCTTAAACCCAATGAGTCGAGCACGCTTCAAGCCCTCCTTGCACTTAACGTACAAGAGCGCATTCTTCTGCTTCTAAGAGATCAGCTTCTTTTATCTCTGGAAGAGATTTCACAAGTGCTTGAGACAAAACGCAAAGACTTAAAAGAAGCTATTAATGCTGTAAGATTCAAGATGAAATCTGTGCGTCAGGAGATTTCAAACCAATGAGGCGATTTTGAACTGCGAAGAGGCTATTAAAAAAATCCCTGAGTTTCTGAATGATACCTTAGAAGAATCTGCGCGATTGGATCTTCGAGATCATCTATGGATTTGCTCAAAATGCGAGCTTGCTCTAGAGGGTGTTCCTGCAGTTGGCACGGATCTAAGAAAACTCGGAAATCTAAATTTGCCTTTCAAATTACCCGATGCACTTTATGGAAAATCCGGACCATCAACCATTGCTTCTCAGGGGAAAGCCCTGTGGCGAGCCTATCAATCGGGCGTTTCGTTTGAATTTAAAATTGCACTCATGGCCGCACTAATTTTCTCAATGATTCTCGTCATATGGCTGTCCCTGCTTCATTACAAAACTGAGCAAGAAAAACCGTTATACATTAAACTTCGAAGCGTCAAAAGATCCCAAAGTGCGGCTAATCCCAGCGTGACACGACTTGCCCCGTCGCTTTCAGAAGGTAGCCAAAGAACTGTTATTCTTGACGCCACAGAACTAACTCCAGATGACATTCAAAATGTATCCTCCTCCTCCGCAGGGGGAAGATCTCAGCCTTTATCTTATGATTCAAATCAAAATGTCATTGTTCTGGGATGGCCTGATACAAGAACCCATCATCAGGATCATTCTTCGCAAGTAAATCCAAGAGCGAATGCCATGCAGGAGATTAATTCCATCAGGCCCATTCATCTCCATTTACAATTTCCTACTGATAATGCAAAGTCCCTGTTTTTATCCGAGGTCAAATCTCTGGCCTCAGAAACACTGTCACTTTATTCTGACTTTATAGTCATTTCTTTCTCACGGGAAAATCTCAAAAAACTAGTGGATCAAACAGCGAAGATTTCGGGGCTAGAAGCGATTCAGAAAGATTTAGATGTCACCCAAATGCCAAAATTCAAGAAACCCGTAATTATTTCCTTCTTCCTGACCTCCAGCCAAGAATCCTATAACCCTGAAGAATTCCTTGATTGGCATTTAAAATTTTATCTGGCCAATGCTTTTACTTTTAAAAAAGATCTCAAACAGTCAGGTTTCCAGTTCTTGTATGAAGACGAGGAACTTTGGCTCTTGGAATTGACCCCTGATCAATTTAAAGAGCTCATTCAAAAAAAAGCTCAGTTTCAAGGTCTTGTGGTGACAACTGGAAATCGAGCGCTGCCGGAATCAAATCAATTTCCTGATACGATCAAAATCGCGCTTTATTTGCTACCGTAAATCACTCGATCTTGCCGCTCTCGCCCATGGCTTTAAATCGCTGATAGATAAGGTCTCGAACTTTGCGGAATTCATGAATCGCCTTGTCACTCATTTTAACCGCATGAAAAGGATCAGGAAAAGGCCAGTGCAATTGCTTTACTTGAGCAGGAAAAATGGGGCAGGTTTCTTTTGCATGATCACAAACCGTAATGAGGTAATCAATCGCTTTTCCATGAAACTCATCCACACTCTTAGAACGATGATGCGAAATATCAATTCCAATTTCCTGCATTACCTGAATGGCAATGGGATGCACAATGGAAGGACGGGTCCCTGCACTAAACACCTCAAAATGCTCTGAGCCAAAATGGCGAAGAACCCCTTCAGCCATTTGAGAGCGGCAAGAATTTCCAGTACAGAGAATCAAAACTTTTTTCTTCACAAAACCTCCTCAGTATTTACCGTCCAAAATCTTTTTTGAAAATAAAGTGCCGCATTGACAAGACTAATTAAAACGGGAACTTCAACGAGGGGACCTATCACCGCCGCAAATGCGACACCCGAATGAATTCCAAAAACGGCAATCGCAACCGCAATGGAAAGCTCAAAATTATTGCTCGCAGCTGTCAGAGATAGAGACGCCGCTATCGGATAACTGGCGCCGGCCCTTTTGCCCATCCAGAAGGAAATAAAAAACATCAAAATAAAGTAAATGAGAAGAGGCACCGCAATGCGCAGCACATCCATCGGAATTTTGAGAATCGATTCACCTTTTAAGGTAAACATAACTCCAATGGTAAACAGAAGCGCCACCAAAGTCATAGGGCTAATCCTGGGAATCCATTGATTTTGATACCAAGCCTCTCCCTTCACTTGGATTAAAATCAATCGGCTGAATAACCCTGCAAAAAATGGAATCCCGAGATAAATCAAAACACTTTTTGCAATTTGCATCATGGTCACGGAAATTTCAGCGGTCGGAAGCCCTAACCATCCCGGAAGCAAGGCCATAAAAAACCAGGCGTAAGCCGAATAAGCAAGGATTTGAAAAATAGAGTTCATGGCAACTAGACCAGCACAGTATTCACGATCACCACAAGCCAGATCATTCCACACAATGACCATAGCAATGCAACGCGCAAGCCCGGTCAAAATAAGACCAGCCATATAGTCTGGCCGGTCCCGCAGAAAAATAACCGCAAGAGCAAACATCAGGCAGGGCCCAATCAGCCAATTTTGAACGAGCGAAAGAAAAAGAATTTTTGGGTCACGAAAGACATCCTTCATTTTTTCGTACCGGACCTTGGCTAAGGGAGGATACATCATCAATATGAGTCCAACGGCAATGGGAAGATTCGTGGTTCCGGTTTGAAAACGGTTAAGCCAATTCGCAGATTCGGGAATCAGAAAACTCACCAGCAGTCCTAAGCCCATAGCCAGAAAAATCCAATACGTGAGGTAGCGGTCTAAGAAAGAAAGTTTACGCGATAAACCCTGAAGCATTTTTATCTCCCAATCTTTTTTTTGATGGCGCAGGAGGAAACTTCGCAGCATCCCCCTTCGATCCAGAGAGGTTTGATCTCCACCAGCGATTGTGCAATCTTACGGCGTGCACGACTTAAAATCCTGGAAAACGTGGGCCTGGAAATCTGCATTTGTTTTGCAGCTTCAGGCTGCGTTAGCCCTTTCCCATCGAACAAGCGAATTGCTTCAAACTCATCCAACTGCAGGCATATTTTCTCGCGCGAAGAGCCTTTACCCTTAGGATAAAAAAAACGGGTGTCCGGCAAACAAGCAATGCGTCGTGTTTTAGTAGGCCTCATGATTCCTCAGTTATGAGCTAATGTTCATAACTATACTTCAGAATAAAAATCGTGTCAACCGGAGTATAATTTAAGCATGAATCAAAATGATCGGATTCCTTCCTTTCACGAAGCAGCATGGTGGCAACACCGAAATTCCAGCGTTCAGTGCACCCTTTGCCCTTGGGCCTGCGATTTAAAAGAGAACGAAGTCGGAAAATGTCATATTCGGAAAAATCATCAAAATCGACTTGTAACACTTGTTTATGGTTCCCCTTCTGCAATTGCCATTGATCCTATTGAAAAAAAACCTGTCTTCCATTTACTCCCCGGATCCCGGTCCTACTCCGTGGCCACCGTTGGATGCAATCTCAGATGTTCATTCTGTCAAAATTGGGAATTATCTCAATCCGCTCCTGGAAATCGCCCGACTTTTAATCTCTCTCCAGAAAAACTTGTGAAAGAAGCGCTGAATACCGGATGCCAGTCTATTGCCTACACCTACTCAGAGCCCATGGTTTTTTATGAATATGTTTTTGATACTGCTAAATTGGCCAAAGCCAATGGTCTTCGAAATATCATCGTCTCAGCAGGCTATGTTAATTTCAATCCTCTGAAAGAAATAGCCTCTTTGATTGATGTCATGAAAATCGACTTGAAGAGCTTTGACGAGCTATACTACAGAACGATCGTGGGCGCACAGCTGCGTTTTGTGCTTTCAACCCTCAAAAATCTGAAACGGCTCAATGTGCTGACTGAAATCGTCAATCTCATTGTCCCGACGCTCAATGATGATTTAAGTAAAATTCGCTCCATGTGCCGCTGGATCTGCAAGGAGCTCGGCCCTGACACGCCTCTTTTCTTCACCCGTTTCTTCCCTAATCACGAACTTTCAGACCTGCCAGCAACGCCGATCCAAACGCTTCAGACTGCCCGTGAAATCGCTCTTGAAGAAGGGCTCCATTATGTCTACACAGGAAATGTCCCAGGCAATTCAGGTGAGCACACTTACTGCCCTACGTGTAAAAAAATATTGGTGGAAAGACACGGCTATCAAGTTTTATCTAATCAAATAGAATCAACGGGTACTTGTCCTTACGATGGGACGCACATACCAGGCATTTGGAAGTAAAGTTTTTTACCGAGAAAGATAGGCAACCACTTTAAATTTAACCTTGGTATCTGGCGTTAAATTGGTGAGCTTAATTTTTAGAAAAGGCCCAAAAACACGCGAAGCTAAAATCCGGTTTGGTGTGGGTCCCGTTGATAACTTGGTAAAAGAGGCAGTAGCCTCATCCTTCTCTCCTGCCATTCTCATGCTTCCAAACTCCTGCCCCGCTGCCATTTGAGTATCCTTTTTTTCTTCTCCAAATTTTTGAAATTTGGTAACGCTGGAAGCCTGTACTGAGAAGAAAGCATCCAGCTTATAAATCGTCTGGGGCTGAATATCTGAAAAAACCTGTTCAGGAATCACATAAATTGAGATATCACGCCAATCCCGGACATCAAGATACGGAGATTCATAATCCTCGTTCGAGGCTAAATTCGTATCTTTAACCACGTCGAGCACGTAAGAATCCGAACCTACCACGCGAACATAGTTAATCTCTTCTTCTATCTGATTCGAAACTTTCTTCATCACCTGAATTGGAAGATTTGTCACTTCCACTTGAGGATCCTCAGCACCGGTGTCTGCAGCAGAACTGCCACTAGTCTTAATCCCTAAATCGATCGCCGTGGATAAACCCGGAAACGCTACTAAAAAAACTGCCACGAGAAAAATGAATTGATGTTTTTTCACGTAATCCTCACTTCTGTAAATTAAGCAAATGTTGATAAACAGTGAAATCGCGATCAGAAAAACAGACAAAAATAATTTTTTGAATGGAAGGACAGCGCGGCTTCATTTCTTGAGCAGCAGCAATCGCAATGTGAGCAGCGTCATGAATTGGATAGCCATAAGCCCCTGTGCTGATGGAAGGAAAAGCGATGGTTTGCAGCACATAATTCTCCGCCAACTTTAAAGAATTGATATAACAATTCCGGAGAAGACTCGCTTCATTATTTTTACCACCATGCCAAACCGGCCCAACAGTGTGAATCACATATTCACAGGGTAAATGATAACCCCTGGTGATCTTTGCTTCCCCGGTTTTGCATCCACCTAATTTTCTGCACTCCTCCAAAAGATCTGGACCCGCAACGCGGTGAATGGCCCCGTCCACGCCCCCACCTCCAAGAAGCGTGGTATTAGCTGCATTGACAATCGCATCGACTTGAAGCTGAGTGATGTCGCCTTTGATAATTTCAATCATTTTTTTCTAAACCTCTTTCACATTATCAATAAGAACGATGCTCTGATTTGATTTTTCTCCTGCAAATTCAATACTGAGATTCAGAATTGCTCGCGGTATCCCGGCATCAGAAGGATAGAGAGTCTTGAACATTTTTTTCAAACTTGTCGCCCGAATATGAATCTTCCCCGAATTAGGCGGAATGGTTCTTGAGTAATACAAAGTTTTTTCATTCATCCCGCCAGGATCCCGGACATAAATATTAATTTTATCCCCCACATCGGTCTTGACAGGAAACACGTCAAACTCAAGTGCATCCGAAGTTTCTTTAAAAATGATGTTTTGACTTATTCTTGGGTCTCCTAAATTTGATCTCCGTAATTCTGCCATAGCATTACCATGCTCAATCACAAAACGAACTTCCCCTAAAGGAGTCCAAGGAGTTATCTGAAAATCAGGCGATTGAAAGAGTGCAAGAGTAAGTTTTTCTTCCGGCTTTAATTTGTTTTTATCTTTTGCAATCTCGGCTAATATTTTCTCTGACTTGTTTTTTAATTCTGCTGAATCTATAAAGCCAGAATCCTTAATTCCCTCCTCAATCC
>CAZOOM010000068.1:0-333 GCA_964581425.1 uncultured bacterium
TTTTGCTGGCATTGGCGGCGGTCATGATGAACGCGAGCAAACTTTGAATGCGCTTCTTGTGGAGATGGACGGATTTGATACTCAGAGCGGCGTGATTTTGATTGGCGCCACGAATCGCCCTGATGTTTTGGATCCTGCGCTGCTTCGTCCTGGTCGTTTTGACCGTCAAATCGTAGTGGATCGCCCAGATATGAAAGGCCGTGAAGAGATTTTGAAAGTCCACGTGAAAGACGTGAAGCTTGATCCTAACAGTGATCTCACGCGCATTGCACGTCAAACACCTGGATTTTCAGGCGCTGATCTTGCCAATCTTGCTAATGAAGCCGCGCTTCT
>CAZOOM010000068.1:343-14328 GCA_964581425.1 uncultured bacterium
CTTGCTGCTCGAAGAAACAAGGAAGTGGTCACTCAAGCGGAGTTGGAAGAATCCATTGAGCGCGTAATGGCTGGTCCTGAAAGAAAAAGCCGAGTGATTTCTAAAAAGGAAAAAGAGATTGTTGCTGTTCATGAGTCAGGTCATGCCATTCTGACCCTTCTATTAATGGGGGGCACAGACCATCTTCATAAGGTTTCAATTATCCCGCGAGGTACTTCTGCGCTTGGATACACACTCCATCTTCCTCTGGAAGATCGTTATCTGGTGACGGAAAAAGAATTGCTCAATAAAATCACAGTACTTTTGGGCGGCCGTACGGCTGAAGAAATTATTTTCAAGTCCGTGACTTCGGGTGCTGCCAATGATTTTGAGGTTGCTACCGATTATGCGCGGCGCATGGTTTGTGAATTTGGAATGAGTCCGAAACTTGGAACCATGACCTTTGGAAAAAGTGAGCATCAGGTTTTTCTGGGCCGTGATTTTATGGAGAAAAAACATTTCTCCGAAGAAACCGCGGTTTTGATCGACAAAGAAATCAAGCGAATTGTGGAAGAGTGCCACTCCAAGGCACGGGAGCTTTTGACGCAGCAGCAAGACAAGCTCAACCTACTTTCCCAAAAACTTTTGGAGCGCGAAGTTATGGACTCCGATGAAATCACTCAGCTCCTCGGATTTGAGCCTAGTCGTCCGGTTGAGGCCAATCCTGTTTCTTGAGGTTGATGGTGGAATGGAAAGTTCGCGGTCAAAACGTTCTACTTGAGCGCACCCTTCTGATGGGAGTTTTAAATATCACTCCTGATTCTTTTTCTGATGGGGGACTTTACCTTGATCCTGATCAAGCCAGTGTACGGGCTAAGTGGCTGATTGCTGAGGGCGCTGATATTCTTGATCTGGGAGCGGAATCAACCCGGCCTGGCGCCGAGCCTGTAACGCTTGCAGAAGAAGCCGAGCGCTTAATGCCGATTCTTGATTCGCTTAAAAGTTTCGGAGCTCTGATTTCCATTGATACGACCAAGCCTGAGATTGCACATCTGGCGCTCGAAAAAGGTGCTCATATCATTAATGATGTAAGCGGGCTTAAGGATTCAGGCCCTGAAATGGCAAAGCTCGCTAAGCGTTATGACGCGGGTTTGGTGCTCATGCACAGGCGTGGAAATCCTGAGACCATGGCTTCCCTGAGCGAGTATGAAGATTTGATTGAAGAAGTGAAAACAGAACTTCAAACCAGTATCGATTTAGCGTTAAGTGCCGGAGTTCATCCGAATCAAATCGTGATTGACCCCGGACTGGGATTTGCGAAATCAGCAGAAGCGAATTTCCAAATCATTCAGGGGCTTTCCCGTTTTCAAAGTATGGGATTTCCGCTCATGCTTGGTCCTTCTCGAAAATCTTTTTTAGGAAGAGCGACAGGCCGATCAGTTCAGGAAAGAGAGTATGGGACGGCAGCATGTGCTGCCATCGCCGTTTTTCAAGGGACACACATCCTCCGGGTTCATGAGCCTGGAGGTATTCGCGATGCCGTGAGGGTCGCAGAAGCAATTAGAGGAGTTCATCATGTCAGGTCATTCTAAATGGGCAAGTATTAAACACAAAAAAGGCGCCTTGGATGCCAAGCGCGGAAAGATCTTTACCAAATTGGGCCGTGAAATCGCAGCTGCGGCCAAGGCTGGCGGTGGAGATCCTCAGTCCAATCCGCGTCTTCGAACAGCGGTTCAAACGGCTCGCGATTCCAACATGCCCACGGATAATATTGATCGAGCCATTAAACGTGGAACAGGAGAACTTGAAGGCGTGACTTACGAAGAAGTTATGTACGAAGGTTATGGTCCTCAAGGAGTGGCGGTCATTGTTCAGGGTTTGACAGATAATAAAAATCGTACGGCTGCGGAAATTCGCGTTCTCTTTTCAAAACATGGTGGAAATATGGGCGGAGCCGGATCCGTGGCTTGGATTTTTGAGAAAAAGGGGCTGATTGTTGTGGATAAAAGTAAATCCACAGAAGATTCCTTAATGGAGATTGCCCTTTCGGCCGGAGCTGAAGATCTGAGCACTCAGGGAGAAAAATTTGAAATCGTGTCCTCAGTCCAGGATTTTGAAAATGTGAGGCACGCACTTGAATCCGCAAAAATTACAGTAGATTCTGCTCAGCTGACCATGATTCCTAAAAATCAAGCGCCGGTGACAGTGGACGGAGCTCGAAGCATTTTGAATCTAATCGAATCGTTGGAAGATCATGATGATGTTCAAAATGTGTACGTCAATTGCGACATCCCAGATGAACTTCTTAAGGAGAACGGCTGAATGCGCATCCTCGGCGTCGATCCCGGGACCCTCCGCACAGGAGTGGGACTTATCGAATGCATGGGGAGTCAAGTTCAGTTGGTTGAAGTTAAAACCATCTCGGCAAACGCTAAGTTAGATATTCCTCAGCGGCTTCACATTATTTACCAAGCCCTCTACTCCTTTTTCCAAAACAGCCACGCCGAAGTCATGGCACTTGAAAATGTTTTTTTTGGAGAAGACCTTAAGGCCATGGTGAAAATTGGTGAAGCCCGTGCTTGTGCCATGCTAGCCGCGGCGCATTTTGGGATTCCAGTGGTCGAATATGCCCCTGGAAGAGTCAAACAATCGGTAACCGGAAATGGACGCGCGACAAAAGATCAGGTTACAAAAATGATCCGCCAGATTTTTTCCATTTCAGAAGCATTGACGCCTGACAGCGCTGATGCTTTGGCTGTGGCGCTTTGTCATTTCAATATGGGCGCGCCCAGGTCCTTAAAATCTACTCCCAAATCGAGTGGGCGTTGGACGATGGAGGATATCCTGAATCTTGAAAAAAAATCAAAAGCTTCAAGAATGCTTAATCGGGCCGCTGTTTTTTCGGAAAAGAAAAGATAATTGATCTCGCAAGTGGTCAAGGGGTGAGTCATGTATGAATTTTTAAAAGGAATTTTGATTGAGAAAACCCCAACACGAGTGGTGTTGGAAGTGCAGGGGACAGGCTATGATCTTCGTATCCCGGTTTCCACTTTTTCTAGGCTTCCTGCCCTCGGCGACCCGGTTAAACTTTTAACTCATTTTATTGTGCGCGAAGACGTGCAGCAGCTTTACGGTTTTTTTTCAGCGGAGGAGCGGGAGCTTTTCAGGCTTTTGATTTCTGTGTCAGGTATTGGGCCTAAACTTGGAGTGACGCTCCTTTCCGGAATGACGCTGCCTGAGCTTAAACAAGCCATTGTTCAAGGATCCATTCCTAACCTGACTGCCATTCCAGGAATCGGAAGAAAGATTGCTGAACGTGTCGTTGTCGAGCTTCGTGAGAAAATTGCCCTTGATTCCATCTCGGAAACAGGATCAGGCTTGATCAACTTCAATCAGGAAGAAGCCATGGTCAGTGATACACTTCAGGCCCTAATGGAACTTGGTTATAAAAAGCAGGATGCTAAGACTGCGCTTCAAAAAGCCAGCAAGGAAATTGAGCAAGCCGGGCAAAAACCAACGATTGCAGAACTCGTGCGCAAATCTCTAAAGTACGTTTGAACTTAACCCGTCCTATAAAAACAGAATTGACGAGCTAGGGGCAGAGCGTATAATCCTTATGCGTACTCAAGCACGCGATAAAATATTGAGAAAAATATGCAAAATCCACGTTACAAAGTCCTGAATTCCCGTCGGCACGAGAGACTTGATGCGAGTTATCTCATCAAGTATCAGAAGGTCAATCATTTTGATGGGATTCATGTCACGAATATCAAAGATATCAGCGCGGGAGGCGTTCGTTTTTGGACCGAAGAGTCGGTTGAAAGCGGTGAGCTTCTTCAAATGAAAGTCCTGCTTCCTCCGATTGGCCGCGTGCTTCATGTGCTTGGCAAGGTTCGCCGTGTTCATTACGTTGAAAAATCAGGAATTTATTACGTCGGCGTAAGTTTTTATCAAATGAAAGCAGAAGATCAGCAGGCATTAGATAATTTTGTGAATAGCTTAATCCAGCAAGGAGCTCCAGTCTCCCGAGTCGTGACCCGAACCGGAAAAACTTCTTAGGCTTCTCGTGACTGACGAGCGCATTCTTACCCAAGAAAGCCAGCCTGAGGATCAGGTTCTTGACCTCTCACTTCGCCCTTCCACTTTAAATGAGTTTATTGGCCAATCCAAACTCAAAGACAATCTGAATATTTTTATTGAAGCTGCGCGCCAGCGCAAAGAACCTTTGGATCACTGCCTTTTTTTTGGGCCTCCTGGACTTGGAAAAACAACGCTGGCTTACATCATTGCTAAAGATATGGGTGCCAATATCAAAACAACTTCGGGTCCTGTGTTGGAGCGGCCGGGAGATCTGGCCGGAGTTCTGACGAATCTTGAAGAAGGGGATGTTCTTTTTATTGATGAGATTCACCGGATTTCTCATGTGGTAGAAGAATTTCTTTATCCTGCGATGGAAGATTATTGCATTGATATTATGATTGATAAGGGCCCCAATGCGCGTTCGGTAAAAATTAATGTGCCGCGATTTACCCTGGTGGGTGCCACGACTCGAAGCGGACTTCTGACTGCGCCTTTACGTTCTCGTTTTGGAATTGTGGAGCATCTGAATTATTACGAAGAAGTTGAGCTTGCTCAAATCATTCGGCGTTCGAGCCGCATTTTAAAAATCGAAATGGATCCGAGCGGCGAAAAAGAGATTGCTAAGCGTTCCCGCGGAACGCCTCGAATTGCAAATCGATTACTCCGCCGCGTCCGTGATTTTGCTCAAGTGAAAGCTACGGGAAAAATCACGGCCCAAGTGGCCGATGCTGCGCTCAAGATGCTTAATGTGGATCATGAGGGTCTGGATCTCATGGATCAGCGTATTCTTGAATACATTATGGTGGAATGCGACGGAGGGCCGATCGGAATTTCAAGCCTTGCGGTGGGCATTGGTGAAGACCCGGAGACCCTCGAGGAAATTTACGAACCTTATTTGATTCAAAAGGGTTTTTTGAAACGAACGGCTTCCGGCCGCATGCTGACGCGGAAGGCTTTTGAGCATTTCAAGCGAAATCCACCTGCCAAAAACGCTGAACTCTTCTGATCTTCATTCAGTTTTTATCTTCTCGGTGATTGCCGCACCTTCTTTCCGTGTGTTATGATAAGTCCTTGTTTCACGATGAGGAGAAGCTATGAGCGATCTCGCAAAAGGACTTATCTTCGCAGGGCTCTTGATAGCCGCTTTAGGAATCGTCCTGCTGGTGGTGGAAAAAATTCCTGGATTGGGACGGCTTCCTGGTGACATCCTCATCAAAAAAGAGAATGTTACGTTTTATCCGCCTACGCAGAAGACCTTGACTATACAATTGGTTAATGAATGCGTAGGACGGAGCTCGCCGAAGCCTAACAGGCGGAGGCGGGTTAAAATGCTTCGGCGGATTTCGATAGAAAATATTATAAAGCCACCGACGTTGATTTATGGTTCTCAATTTTCCGGTTGTGACTTGTCTTTTGGCGAGTTTGGTGTTGACGCTTCTTTTTTCAATTTTAAAACCTCGATAAGATCAGAGCTGATATTGTTTCAGTCGTTTAGTAAGGATCGGGTTCAAAAGCCATGATGGATCTTCTATTTAATTTTTGGCGGCCGCTGATTGAAGTCCTTTTTATTTGGGCCCTCATTTACTACCTCATCCGTTTTTTTCAGGGGACTCGCGCAATGCAAGTCATGATGGGGCTTCTGATCCTTGCCATTATTTTCAACATTGCAAAATTTTTTCATTTGAACACGATTAACTGGGTGCTGACCAAGTTGTTCGCAGTTGGAGTCGTGGCTTTTCTGATTATTTTTCAGCCGGAGCTTCGGCGTGCCCTTGCCAGGATTGGTCAGCAGACGATTTTTGGGACCATCCTGAAAAAGGGAGGAACCGTTGACGAGTTAGTGCAGGCCTGTGAATACCTTTCCCGGAATAAAATGGGAGCCCTCATTGCTATTGAGCGGGAAGTTGGACTCAAAAACTATATTGAAAATGGTATTTTGTTAGATGCACGTGTGAGCTCAGAACTTTTGATCAGCCTTTTTTATCCCAACACGCCTACGCATGATGGAGGTGTTGTGATTCAGGGTGGGAACATTGCCTCCTGCGGCTGTCTTTTCCCATTAAGCCAAAGTCCCGGGCTGTCGAAATCGCTTGGAACACGCCACCGTGCTGCTCTTGGTCTGACGGAGGAAAGTGATGCGATCTGCGTCATTGTTTCTGAGGAGACCGGGACCATTTCAGTGGCGCTTTACGGAAAGCTGGAGCGCGGTCTCGAGCCTGAAGATTTGAGAAAAGTGCTCACAGGACTTTTCAAACAGGAAGAAGAAAAGAAAACCCTGACTGAAATTATCCGTGAGAATTTAAAGACCTTAAAAGGAAAGAAACAAGCATGATTTCCTGGTTTACCAAAGATTGGGGCATCAAACTCGCTGCGTTGATTCTGGCCATTGGGCTTTGGAACTATGCGGTTGGAGAAGAAAAAGTGCAGATCACGCGCACCGTCCCTCTTCACATTGAAGTGCAAAACCCTAATATTAGCGTGCTTTCAGTTTCTGATGAAAATCTTCAAGTTACTTTAGCGGCTGAGAGAAACCTCTTAAATGACATGACCTCTGAAGAAATTAAAGCCATTCACGTGGTGGGGAAAGAAGTGGGGAAGGCGGGTCAGTACAGTTTTCGCATTGAGATGCGCGAAATTAAACTTCCCAAATCGCAGATTCAGGTGGTGGATATTAAACCTGAAGTGATTCAAATCACATTGGATGAAGTGATTGTGGAAAAACTCAAAGTAAAACCTAATTTTGTCGGGGAGCCCGCCTTTGGCTACAAAGTGACTGAAAATGAGATCCAGCTTGATCCCAATGAAATCCTCATTAAAGGCCCCAAGGGTGAAATTAAAAAATTTGAAAATATTCTCACAGAGCCCATTGATCTTGTGGGACGTATCCGCGGATTTCGTCAGACCTTTGCCGTGGAGCTTCCCCAAAAACTTCAACCGCTCAGTGAATCACTGATTGATGTTCAGGTCCCGATTCACGAGGAGTTTGAAGAAAAGCCTTTTACGGATATCCCCTTTAAAGTACTCACGTCTCCTGAAAGCAATTATTGGTTTGAACTAAAGCCCTCTAAGGTCTCCTTTGTTTTAAGCGGCTCCAAGCGTCAGCTGGAAAAATTAAAACCGGATACTATTCTGGCTTATGTAGATCTTTCCAAACTGGCTCCGGGTGAGCAGGATATTTCAGTGGTTGTGGTTCTGCCTGAAGACGTGACACTCAAAGATAAAATCCCTGTGGTTCACGCGACCATCCGAAAAAAATAATGAAATCTTCTGTAAAGGAAAAAAAATACCCGCTATTGCTTGGCGTTAATATTGATCACGTGGCAACTTTGCGGCAGGCGCGGGGCGGCACGCAACCTGATCTTGTGAGCGCTGCGCTTGCGGCGATCTGTGGCGGTGCAGACAGCATTACAGTTCATTTGCGTGAGGATCGCCGTCACATTCAAGATTCAGATCTCCCGGCCCTAATGATGGCCATTAAGGTCCCTTTAAATCTTGAGCTTGCGCTGGTTCCTGAAATCATATCGATCGCTATGCGGCTTGGTCCTGACAAAGTTTGCATTGTTCCTGAGAAAAGAAAGGAAGTGACCACAGAAGGCGGGCTGGATGTCCGTGCCAATTTAACATCTCTTCGAATGGCAATTCCTAAACTTCAAAGTAAAAAAATTGAAGTCAGTCTTTTTATTGATCCTGATTTGGATCAAATCAAACTTTCAGCGGAGTTAGGCGCTGATGCCATCGAGATTCATACAGGATCCTATGCGAATGCCAAAGGTGCACTTCAAAAGCGGGAGCTTGAAAAAGTCAGGCAAGGGGCAAAGTTGGCCCATGGCTTAGGCCTCAAGGTCCATGCTGGACACGGACTCGATTATGAAAATGTGCAGGCCATGGCTAAGATTTCAGAACTTCGTGAACTTAATATTGGGCATGCCATTATCTCGCGATCGATTTATAAGGGAATTCAAGCCAGCGTTCGTGAAATGAAAAATGCCATGAAACGATAATTTTCTCCTATGGGTCTCTCATCTCGTCTTCTAATCACACGTGAAATTAAGAAAAAATGGAAGCCCCGTCCTACGCATTCCCACAAGGGCAAATTCGGACACGTTCTGGTTTTAGCAGGATCTCGCGGTATGGCAGGAGCGGCTTATCTTACTTCTGTTGCAGCTTTGCGATCCGGAGCCGGACTTGTTTCCTTGGCAGTTCCGGAATCCATTTATGAGGTTTGGGCCAGAAAAATCCCTGAAGTCATGGTTCATCCTCTTCCTGAGACTGCTCAGGGGACCATTGCTTTAAAAGCAAAATCAAAGCTTCTTGAACTTTTAAAAAATAAAACCGTCATGGCTTGCGGTCCTGGGCTTTCCCAAAATCCGGAAACGGCTCATTTTGTACGAGAAGTGCTGAGTAAAATATCACTGCCCGTGGTTTTAGATGCGGATGGATTAAATGCTTTTACGGGATATGCGTTGCTTTTGAAGAAATTGAATCAGCCAATTATTTTGACTCCTCACCCCGGGGAGTTTCAAAGACTCTTTCAGAAAAAAATTTCCTCCGGAGCTTCAGAGCGCAAAAGCGCCGCTCTGGAGATAGCAAAAAAATATGGATTTACCCTTGTACTCAAGGGGGCAGGCACTGTGGTTGCAGAACGTGAAAGGTTTTTTGTGAACACAAATGGAAATCCAGGCATGGCTAAGGCTGGGACCGGAGATGTGCTGACAGGTGTGATCGCTGCGTTGCTGGCTCAAGGTTTTCATTGCTGGGATGCTTCCCGCTTTGGCGTATTTTTGCACGGACTGGCCGGCGATATTGCTGTGAAAACAATTGGCGAAGCAAGCCTTACTGCAGGAAATCTTTTAGATTTTCTTCCTCATGCTATTCGAAAAATCCGGGGCTGCTGAAGTTTTTATAATCCTGCCCGAAGGAAGTTGTTTTCTTGGTTTGACTTCGATACAATTCTATTTCTTATAAGGAGTTAACATGAAATCTTTTCTCGATGCCCTGGATCTTGTGGTTTGGAATAATTCACTGGCGACCTACTTTGAGATTTTAATAGGGTACGCGGTTGCGAGAATCCTAATCAAAATCATCCAAAAGAAATATTGGAAGGTCTGGAAGGAAAAGCTTTCTGAAAAAAGCTCTTCGTTTCAACGCGCTCTATTTGAAATTGCCGACCGCTGGCTTTTGCCTTTTTATCCCTTTTTTCTTCTCTGTTTTTGCCTCCAACTTTTAGTCCTTCCTGCAGCTGTGGATTATTGGATCCGGGCGGTTTATCTCGTAGTGATGACGTTAGTTGCCACTCATGGTCTTTGGCTTGTGCTGCGGTCCTTTATTCTCTATTCCAAGGCCGCGGAGCGCAGTGGGTTTTCGGAACATCTTGCCCGGAAGATGCTGGGGATTCTTCGATGGGTGATTTGGGGAATTGCGACAGTATTTGTCCTGGGCAATCTGGGTTTTAATGTGGCGGCGATTGTGGCTGGCCTTGGAATCGGGGGTGTCGCTGTTGCCTTAGCCACTCAATCTATTCTCGGCGACATCTTCAATTATTTTGTGGTGATGTTCGACGAGCCTTTTGTGACCGGAGATTTCATCACGGTCGGGGATGTCCAGGGGACGGTTGAAAATATTGGAATTAAAAGCACGCGTCTGCGTTCTGTTAGCGGAGAGCAGATCGTGATTTCCAATTCAGATTTAACTTCCAGTCGAATCCGCAATTTTAAAAGGATGACTGAGCGGCGGGTGACTTTTTCTTTTGTCATTTCTCCGGATGCTTCGGTGGAAATGCTGCGATTGGTTCCCGGCCTTGTGGAATCCATGATTTGCGGCATTGCCGACACTCGATTTGACAGCGCTCATTTTAAAGAATACGGAGATCGAGGATTTATTTTTGAAGTGATTTATTTTGTCCTTCACGCGGATTACCGAAAATACCGGGATGTGCATCAGGAAATCAACTTGAGAGTACTCGACCAGCTGCTTCAAAAAGGAATTCCGATGTCTTTTGTGCCTCAAGCCGTACTTCGAAAGCAAGGTTAGCTTGGATATTCATCAGGCCTGGGCCAAGGCCCTTCAAAAAACCGAAGTCATCCGTTTCAGGCTTCAGCCCCTTAAGACCTATGAGGCCACGCACCTTCCTTATATTTTTCTTGCAGAATCCAGCGTCAATCCTGGGGATTCTGTGGTGAGAAAAGGGGAAGTGATCGTTGAAAAGCCTCAGCTCGTGCTGCCTTCGGATCATCCGATGTTTGAGGGATTTGAGTTTGAAAGTGAATCCAAATTAAATCAGGACCTTTTAACCACTTTTCTTTTGGTCAGGGGAATCCGTTTTCCCTCTTTCAAGTATCAAAATAAGACTGATTCTCTGGATGTTTTTGAGGGCAGACTTCAGGCTGCCATTGACCGATACGGCCGCGAGCTTACTCAGAAGGAGAATATCAGCACAGGTTTGATTGCGGGTCCAGAAGATGTCTGGCAATTTTCGATTTTGATTTTTATTTGTATGCAGGTGCAAAGATCTGCGGAAGGGGACATTCGTCGCTTAATGGACGATTATCGCCGCAGATCAGAATCATAAGTTTTCGATTTTCAACCCTTATCAGAAGAGATATAGGATCCTTTCATGCGAAGACAAAACAAAGACCCTGATAAACGATGCTTGGCGCATCTGAACACACTTTCAAAAATGCAGTGGCTCAAAACCGGAGTGCATCGCCGGGCAGGAGTAGCAACCCCTCTTTTCTCTTTGCATTCCAAGACCAGCATCGGGGTAGGTGATTCCGAAGATTTGAAAAAACTTGTGGATTGGTGCGATGTCACCGGCCTTTCGATCATCCAGCTGCTGCCTTTAAACGATGTGGGGTTCAATTTCTGGCCCTATGATGCACAAAGCATTTATGCTCTTGAACCCATGCATTTGGCACTGCCGCAACTTTTTGCAGTAGATCATGAAAAATTTGCAGCCGACATCGAAAATCTTAGAAAAAAATTTCCGTGTACAGGCATTGAGTACGATCATGGTGTCAAGCGAGCAAAACTTGATTTTCTCAGGAAAGTTTTTGAGCAAAGTGAAGTGACGCTTCCTCAAGAGTTTGCTCAATTTGTGCAAGCTCAGAAATTTTGGCTTGAGGATTATGTGCTGTTTAAAGTGATCCAAGCCAACTTTCATGATCAGTCGTGGGAGTCCTGGCCTGATGCTTTTAAATATCGGGATGCAAAAGCGCTCAGAGATTTTTCGCTGGGAAAAAGCGCAGATTTGAATTTTCACCGCTGGCTACAGTGGCAGCTTTTTGAGCAGTTTAAATCGTGCAAGGAATACGCGGAATCTAAAAATGTTTTTTTAATGGGGGACATGCCCTACCTTTGTTCTCGCAACAGTGATTATGTTTGGTCGCATCAGGATCATTTCAAGCTCGATCTTTCCAGCGGAGCTCCTCCGGATGTTGATTTTGCTAAGGGGCAGCGATGGGGAATGCCTCCTTACAATTGGGATGCCATTGCGCGATCTGGCTACGAGTCACTGATTCAGAAACTTCGTTACGCCGAGAATTTTTATCATCTTTACCGGATTGATCATGTGGTTGGAATTTTCAGGGTCTGGACGATTTCCAATCGCTGTGCGCTTGAGGATCATGGGCTTCATGGTGTGTTTGATCCACAAGATGAAGGCAGATGGGAGGCGCACGGACGGAATCTTCTGAGCGTCATGATCCAAAACACTAAGATGTTGGCCTGTGCAGAAGATCTTGGGACAGTTCCTGATTGCGCTGTGCGCGTGATGGCGGAATTTGGAATTCCTGGTCTTGATATTCAGCGGTGGACCAAGGACTGGAATCGCGGCTGTGAATTTAAGCAGCCGGATCAATATCGCGTGAGCGCTATTTCCGCGGTTTCAACTCATGACACGAGCTCACTTCGTGCCTGGTGGCAAGATGAGATAGGGACTGTCAATGGACCTGTGTTTGAGCGCTGGTGCGCCATGTACGGCATTTCTTTTTCTTCGATCAAGGATCAGCTTTTTGATCTGGCGGCATCACGGTTTGGACGGCTTGTCTGGCGAAGAGAATTTCAAGACCAGACACGTTTTCTCCAAGTCCTAGGACGCCGTGCTGAGGATATTCCCGTTCTCATGTCTTTTTACCATGGATCCATCCGGGAAAAAGAACAGTTTGAGCGGCTCCTTTTTGGTGAAAACGTGCCTGTAGATTATGAAAAGAATATTGAAAAAATTATTTTTGAGAAAGCGCTTGCAGCCAGCTCGATTTTTTCAATCCAGCTTTTGCAGGACTGGCTTTCTCTGGATCCGTCTTTTGAAGAAGCCTCGAGGTATGATTACCGGATTAATTTTCCCTCGACTCTGGATGAGCGGAATTGGCATCTCAGGATCCCTTATTCCATGGAGGCTTTGATGGATTTCAGAGGGAATAAACCTATTTTGAGTATGGTTCAAAAAACTGGACGGGCCTGAATTTTTTGACCGGATGGCCGACAATCGTAAGACAAATTGCTTGAAGCAATAGGGGGCAATCATGAAGCTGAAGAAAGTAGCTTTTGGAATAATTTTGATCGCAATTTTAGTCATTGCGGTCATCAGCGTTCGGACTTTGAGAAAGCCAGGAAATTCGATGGCGCCCACAGCTTCCCAAGTTTCAGATCAGGCAAAAGTAAAAGGGCCCACCAATGCTAAAATCACCTTGGTGGAGTACAGCGATTTTCAGTGTCCAGCCTGTCAGGCCGCAGTTCCGCTGGTGCATGAGCTTTTAGCAAAATATCCTAATGACATCCAAGTGGTTTACCGGCATTTCCCGTTGCAGATGCATCTTTGGTCTCCGGTGGCGCATCAAAGTGCAGAATGCGCACATTCTCAGGGAAAGTTCTGGGAATATCATGATCTTCTTTATGATAAGCAAAAGGAATGGTCAGGTCAGGCTAATCCTACAGACAAGTTTTTGGAGTATGCCAAATCCATCTCATTAAATATAGATCAGTTTGCAAGCTGCTTAAGTGATCCCAAAATCACGGAAAAAGTAAATGCAGATCGGAATAACGGTGAATCCATCCAGATCAAGTCAACGCCTACTTTTTTTCTAAACGGAGAACGACTTGTCGGGCCTGCAGAGCTCAAAATTCGGGGAGAAAACATTGTACGAACTCAACTGAATTTGCCACCGCTGCCTCCGCCGCCCGCAGCGCCAGCTGTACAAGCAGCACCAGCGGCAAACATGACACCAGTAGGTCCTTCATCATCCTCTCCGGCAGGGACAGCGCCCGTAGTGGCGTCTTCAGGGAATCCGGCTTCGTCAGCAATGACGCAAGTTCAAACGCAAGCGCCTGAAACTTCTCCTGCAAAATGAAAAAGATCACAGCCTCTGATTTTTTTTGGTTTTTAGTGCGTATCTGGATTGGGGTCATATTTACTTACGCAGGTCTGACCAAACTTCTCGAACCAGCAGAGAATTTTCGAGGAGTTCTTGTCCAGTACGGATTTCTTTCCTATGAATGGTGTGATATCTTGGCACGCATCATTCCCTGGGGGGAGTGTCTAACCGGTGTTTTTTTAGCTACTGGTTACTTAACTCGCAAAGCCGCTTTAGCCTCTTCTTTTTTTACTCTCGGATTTATCGGTGCCATGCTTTTTTATTTTTATCATCATCATGAATTTCCTACCGACTGCGGATGCTTTGGAGCGGGAAGTATCATTCATTTGACAGGCGGGCAGGTTTTATTTATGGATTCTTTGCATTTGATTTTGGCTTTGTGTCTTTTCAAAAAAAAGGACCACGCTTTAAGCTTAGACGGCATTTTTTAGCTTTGGGTGGAAATCCGTGGCCCTGCCTTGACACTCCTAAGTGAGTTCAGTATGATGACCGCTCCATTTTCCTTTGTAATGGGCAGGTAGCTCAGTCGGTAGAGCAGAGGACTGAAAATCCTCGTGT
>CAZOOM010000068.1:14338-15515 GCA_964581425.1 uncultured bacterium
CGGGGGTTCGATTCCCTCCCTGCCCATGTTTTAAATTCTAGGAACAGGGGAGAAGACAAAAGAACAAGATAAAAACGCTCTGTTTTTTCTTTTTACTCCCAATTTTTCCACATCTTGCCTTTCATTATGAAATCTGCAATCGGTATCGATATTGGCGGAACAAAAATCTCGGGGGTTCTTGGAACTCCGAGTGGAAAAGTTTTGTCCTCATTTCAAATTCCTACCGGTGTTCGAACTCACGCAAAGTCTTGTTTGAATCGGCTTTTATCAGAGATTCAAAATTTGAAGGATCAGGCAGCTCACAAGGGATTCAAAGTGTGTGGCATCGGAGTTTGTCTTCCCGGTGCTGTGGATTCTGAAAAAGGCGTGGTGCCCCGCTCTCCAAATCTTCCGGGTTGGAAGGGGATTAAGCTGCGTTCTATTATTCAGAAGCGGTTTCGTTTGCCGGTTCAAATGGTCAATGATGCCAATGCTGCAGCTGTTGCTGAACACTCGCTTGGTGCGGCCAAAGGTCTTTCCAATTTTATTTATCTCACCGTGAGTACGGGAATTGGTTCTGGAATATTTATTCAGGGAAAGCTGCTTGAGGGAAAGTCTTTTGTGGCTGGGGAAGTGGGGCACATGACCTTGGTTCCTGATGGATCTTTATGCGCTTGTGGTAACCGGGGATGTTTGGAGGCATATGCATCCGGAACAGCGATTATGCGCGAATATCGGCGAACGACCAAAAGTAAATCATTGTTTCATGGAGCTCGCGAGATCGGTGCTCTTGCTAAAAAAGGAAACAGGGCGGCTTTGAAGGTTTATCAAAAAGCGGCTTGGGATTTGGGGATTGGTCTTGCCAATTTACTCAATGTCTTGAATCCTGAAATGATTATTTTAGGCGGCGGTGTTTTCAAATCAGCGCCCTCTTCCTATTGGAAAGCAATTTTGGCCAGCACTAAAAAACATGCTTGGCCAGAAGCCTACCATTCCGTTACAATTGTCCGCTCCTCGCTGGATGAAAACGTTGGAAATCTCGGAGCATTGGCTTTGGGATTCAAGAAATAGTTCGTTTTTAACGGATAAGATTTGCGTGGTTGTTGCGAACAGTTTTTCTCGCCCTGGGAGAAAATGCGCCTATAGCTCAACTGGATAGAGCATCAGTCTTCGGAACTGAGGGTTACAGGTTCGACCC
>CAZOOM010000069.1:0-14961 GCA_964581425.1 uncultured bacterium
GACACCTTCCTTAAAAGGGAAGTGCTCTACCGACTGAGCTACGGGCTCAACAAATCAAATGCCTTAAATCCCAAAATACAAATCCCAAATTCCAAACAAACACCATTCCCCAATTCTCAAACGTTTTATTTGCCTATTTTTATTTGAAATTTGGAATTTGTTTGGTGCTTGGATATTGAGATTTGGGATTTATCAAACAGTGAGGATTTCCTGCTCTTTAAGCTTGAGGAGCTGATCCACTTCAGCAATAAATCCATCTGTGATTTTTTGTGCTTCTTTTTGAAGATTGTGAGAATCATCCTCAGAAAGTGCTTTCGTCTTCTCGAGTTTTTTGATGATCTCAATCCCCTCGTGGCGAGCATTTCGGATCGAAACGCGGCCTTCTTCAGCCACCTTTTTAACAATCTTAGAAAGTTCCTGGCGGCGTTCATCCGTTAAAGAAGGGATCGTGATGCGAAGAATTTTTCCATCCGTAATCGGAGTCAGACCCAAACCTGATTTTAAAATCCCCTTTTCAATATCAGCAACTGCAGAAATATCCCAAGGTTGAATCGCAATGGTTCTTGCATCCGGAGTTGAGATATTGGCAACGCTTTTGAGCGGGGTTGGCGTATTGTAATAATCGATCTGAATCCCCTCGACAATACCCACCGAGGCACGTCCGGTGCGAAGATTGTGAAATTCTTTTTTCGTGGCTTCCACGGCCTTCTGCATTTTTTTCTTGGTTTCTTCGACTGCTTTTCTTGCGTCCATCACATCCGTCATAATTTCCTCCCCTTAGGCAACCACGGTTCCGATTTTTTCACCGGCAACCACGCGTCGGATATTGCCTTCTTTCATGAGATTAAACACAATGATCGGAAGTTTATTATCCCGGCAAAGTGTCACTGCTGTCGAGTCCATGACTTCAAGTTCTTTATTAAGCACTTCAATATACCGCAGAGAATCAAACTTTTTGGCTTTAGGATTTTTCACTGGATCCGAGTCATAAACCCCGTCCACCTTGGTCGCCTTGAGCACCACATCGGCGCCAATTTCTACCGCACGAAGAACTGCCGCGGTGTCGGTCGTAAAATAAGGGTTTCCGGTTCCGCCCGCAAAAATGATCACGCGGCGTTTTTCAAGATGCCGCATAGCACGACGGCGGATGTAAGGCTCTGAAAGTTCCTTTACTTCAATTGCCGAAAGGACACGCGTTGGAACTCCAATTTTTTCAAGTTGATCTTGGAGCACCATGGAATTCATGATCGTGGCAAGCATTCCAATGTAATCTGCCGTGGCACGGTCCATGCCCGCTTTTGAGGCTTGAAGACCACGGAAAATATTTCCGCCGCCGATCACACAAGCAAGATCAATCCCAAGCTCGTGCACTTCCTGAATCTGCTTGGCAATGGAGGCTGCGACTTGAGGATCAACACCGTGGCCAAGAGAACCCTGCAAAGCTTCCCCTGAAATCTTGAGAAGCACACGCTGATATTTAGATTTCTTGACCACGATATTATCCTTTGAAAGGTTTACTGACCGCCGACTTCAAAACGGACAAATCTGCGGATCACAATGTTTTCACCGGTTTTGGCAATCACATCATTCAAATAATCCTGAATCGTCCGCGTATCGTCTTTGATAAACTTTTGGTTTAAAAGGCAAATCTCTTCAAAACGCTTTGCGAGTTTGCCTTCAAGAATCTTTGCTGCCACTGCCTCGGGCTTGCCTTTCACATCATTAGCATAAACCATTTTTTCCTTTTCAAGATCAGCCGCTGGAATATCAGCCGAGTTAACATAAAGAGGAAAAGAAGCAGCGATTTGAAGCGTGATGTCTTTAGCAAACTGTTGGAAGGACTCATTGCGGGCCACGAAATCGGTTTCGCAATTAATCTCAACAATCACGCCAAGCTTTCCACCCGTGTGAATGTAAGAAAAAATCTGACCTTCCTTGGTTTCGCGAGTTGCTTTTTTCTTGGCAATATCAAGACCTTTGGCACGGATGATGTCCTGCGCTTTCTTGATATCCCCGCCCGCCTCGACCAATGCTTGTTTGCAATTCAAAATCCCGGCTCCGGTAAGTTCGCGTAATTTACTGATCGATTGAAGTATATCTTTTTCTGCTGCCTGACTCATAAAATCCCTATTTCACCTTTCGTACTGATTTCTTGGCCTTACTTTTAATGGCTTCCTCGGTCTCAGGTTCCACAGGAGCAAAGGCCTCAGCCAAAACTTCTTCCTTAGCTTCGGGCAATACTGAAGCATCTGAAACCTCAGCTTCAGCAGAGGAAGGTGTATCTTCAGCGGATTCTTCCACCGTTCCTGCAGGCTTGATTTTCTTAAACTCATCCCGGCCTTCTTTCAAGGTCTGGGCAATCATGGTGCAGAAAAGTTTAACCGCGCGGATAGCGTCATCATTCCCAGGAATGGGATACTGAATCAAATCAGGATCGCAATTGGTGTCAATCACACCCACCACAGGGATTCCGAGTTTGCGCGCTTCGAGAACTGCAATTTCTTCTTTTTTAGAATCGATGACAAACACTGCGCCCGGGAGTTTACGCATTTTGCGGATTCCCTTTAAATTCTTGGCAAGTTTATCGCGTTCTTTGGAAAGCATCTGAGCTTCTTTTTTCTTCATGAATTTGAAGCTGCCGTCAGCTTCCATGGTCTCAATCGCATCATAGCGATTAATGGAGCGGCGAATGGTCTCAAAGTTGGTCAACATTCCGCCGAGCCAGCGCTGATCCACATAAGGCATTTCGCAAAGCTCTGCGGCTTCACGGAGATGCGTTTGGGCCTGTTTTTTAGTCCCCACAAGAAGGACATCCATTCCGGATGCTGCTACGGATCTTAAAAATTCCATAGCCTTCTTTAAATATTCGAGAGTAATTTCAAGATTGATGATGTAAATCCCGTTGCGTTCCCCAAAAATAAATTTTTTCATTTTGGGATTCCAACGCTGGGTTTGGTGGCCGAAATGAACTCCGGCTTCGAGCAGTTGTTTGATGGTAACTTCAGTCAATGTCTTTGACCTCCTATTAAGAACCGTTATCCCACTTTCTCGCTTTGAGCTTGAAAGTGCTGGGGAAGTATCCCCATAAAGTTTTGTTTTTTGTTTCTGAATTAAACCGCTATCCAGAGTCACCCATGAAAGAGCAGCCAATGAGAAAAAAATGCTCCACTATTCCAAACAGACCCAGAATAAATCGAATCTAGGAAGGAAAAGCCCGAAGACTTCTCAAGACCACACCCTTGACGAGTGGGCAGAGATTATAGCAAAAAAACACTAAGCGACAAGTCTCTTTTTATACCGTTCAGCCTCTAACCTTTGGGTTTGGTTAGGGTTAGATCTATATTTTGAGATAACTGGATGGCTCAATTAAGCGGCTTTTGAGTGGGAAGAAGCCATTCGCCTACGGGCAATTTGAAATTGAATACCTAGAGCATTTAGTAGCAACACTAGGCTCCCCCACTCAGGATTTCCTTTGCGAGAAAGCATTTTATATAAACTGACACGATTGAGCTTGGTTTTTGCTGAAAAAAAAGCCATCCCTCCACGCGCCTCCAAAACATCCTTTAAAGCTACCAAAAATAGTTTACTGTCTCCTTCTTCTAAGGCCGCATTGAGATACGCGGCTGCTTCTTTGGAATTCTTCAATGCTTCGAGATGCGCTTTCTGGTAAGAACGATAAGGTTTCATACGTTTTTTCTCCTTAAAAAATCCCGCCAATATTCCTGAGCCTTCCGAATATCTTTATCTTGTGAAGATTCCGAAATAACTTAAAATTCAGTCTTCGAGCAATTCTTTATATGGTTCTATGATCAATTTAGGACCACCTTCAGAAAAAGGTGTTTGTCCTCTATCTTCATACTCTGCCCACAAAAGAACGTCACGAAAATCTTGGTTGGCAATATTAGTGAAATATTTAAGTTTTTCTATATCACCACAACTAAGTTTAAGGATCGCAAGTCTACCTCGGCTAACCCCTGTTTCCGAGTCGAATTGGTGCCATACTTTTTGAGTCTCAGCAGGATGGCAGTTTAAAATATCATTTACTTCTTTCTCTCTTCCTGGAAAGACTTTTTTGACGGCCGTCTGGACCTGCATATAAGTGTACTTTGGAATCTCGCTCATTTCTTTTTCCTCTTTATCACCCCCGCAAAGAAGCAACACAAAAATTCGCTCATAGTATCCAATTAATTCAGAAAAATTATAAAATCTCAAGTGCACTAAAACTTTACCTCTGAACTTTTAGAAATGGCACTTTTTTTAAGCGGCTCGCTTAAATGGCTTAATTTCGAGAAGTAACTTTTTCCCTAAACGATCGATTTCACAATCAAGATCATACTGAGCTTGCAAATGGATCCAAAATTGGGGCGAATTCCCGAAATATCGAGCAAGTCTAAGGGCTGTATCTGCACTTACAGACCGCTTCCCCATGACAATCTCATTAATTCTTCGGGGAGGAACGCCAATATCTTTGGCCAATCGATATTGAGTTATTTCAAGATGATTCAGAAATTCTTCTTCCAGAATTTCTCCTGGATGAACGGGGTGATGTTTATTTGTCATAACAACCTCACTTAGTGATAATCCACAATTTCCACATCGAAAACATTCGATACTTCAAACCGAAAACAGAGTCTCCACTGCTGATTGACCCGAATACTGTATTCCCCTTCCCGATTCCCATGAAGTCTCTCAAGATGGTTTGAAGGAGGTATTTCCAGATCCAAAAGGTTTACTGCTGCATGCAGCATTCGAAGTTTGCGAAGCGCAGCACGTTGAACTTCCACAGGAATTTTAGTCACAAGACTGCGATCAAACAGCGCCTTGGTTTCCTTACACCGAAAAGACCGGATCACTTCATACCTCAATAGTAACGCATGGCGTTATTAACGTCAAGCGTTATGACTCAAAAAATAAATGTTATGACTCGTGTCTGTTTAGCGGATTGAAGACACCACAGATCCTCACAGAAAAAATTCCGCAAGATCACCCCGCAGATTTCCTACTTATCTGCGCCATCTGTATTCTATCTGGATCCTCTGCGGTATCTCTTTCACTTCAAAAAGCTAAAGAGATACTATGACTCTGCACAAAAAAACGCGGCAGACGTTTTCGCGTCCACCGCGTTCATGAGTAAGGATTTTAAAAAATAAAGCTACTCTCTTCCACCTCTTTTTTAATTACATCATTCCTCGCTAGAAATTGATTGCAAATGATCGTTGATTCAGTTATAGAAGGTGCCGCGTGGCACTTGTCTATTGTTGCCATCTTTAATAGAAGGTGCCAGGCACTCAAGGAGGGACAGGCACGGCTTCTTTTTCATTGTAAATCTTAAAAAGTTCTGACCGTCCCCGCTTCGGTGCCTGTCACTTATCTCTTGCTCTCCTGAGGTCTTATTTCTTTTTCTTGATGAGACCGAAAAAAGTGATGCCAAATCCGCTCAAGATGACGAGGCGGACAAGCTCGCGAAAGAAACCACCGGTATTCGATTGGATGAGAACGGCATTGACCAATCCACCGATTAAAACAAAGGTCTGTTTGGGGTGATTTTATTGAATCATTGCTTCTGTTTTGATAAAACCAATCCTAATACAACCGTTATGAGCGTACTCCAAATAAATATTGAAAAATATACATGCATATAACTTAATCCAGATATCAATTTATCAGGCCACAATAGCACCTCGACTATCAAGTCTATTATTTTTTCAAAATTTGATCTGCTAATCTGCCCTAGAGGATGCTCCCATTGAAAAGAGATCCGTGCCATTTGCATCATGAGCAGCTTCGTTACAGAAATATATAAAACGAAGCTGGTAACAACAAAAACACATAAATGCCGCCACGCTCTCATAATGCCCGTCCCCGCTTGGCACCTGATAACTGTCTCTATGGATTGATCCAGTCTGGATAACGGTCTCTGATATATTCGACCGTGCCAACCCTCTTACGATAAACCGGACGGTCGAGCATACGAATCAACTCTCCTGTTTCCACATTTAATCTGAAAAGACTGAAATCATCTGAAAAAATGAGCGTCTTCCCATCCTTTGAAAGGTTAAAGTGATTTCCCGATAAAGGCCGGCCCACAATGGGTTTTTTTGTTCCCGTCTTGATGTCATAGATCATAATATGACTGCCGAGCGGTGAAGCGTGACCTTTTTCGTCAAGTATCAGCTTGTCGTAAATAATTTTGCTCCCATCTTGAGAAAAACGCGGGCCAGTGCAACGAGTATCTATCTCAATTTCCTCTTTTGTTTCAAGGTCTAAAAGATAAATATTCATATTGGGACCAGGCACATTTTCCCAATACCGCGCAAATGTAACTTGTGTCCCATCCGGGGAAACGCTAATCTCCGAGATTGTATTTAACCGTTCATAAGAAGTAATTATACGACGTTCTCCTGTAACCATATCATAACAAACGAGATTATAAATATGCTGATCCTGTCCGGGATGTTCCGTCATTTCAGAAACTAGAATTTTATTATCTGAACCAAACCAACCCCAATAAGCAATATTATTTTTTATCTTGATGCGATGCGTCACATTTCCATGGATATCAACAATAAATAGCCCTTCTCTATCAGTTGTTAAAATATATTTGCCGCTCGGAGACCACCTGGGCCAAATACCGGAAACAGGCAGAGTCGTGGTCTTTCCATTTTCAAGAACGGCTAATGTATAGGTGTCCGGTCCACGCATGGTCGAAAATACAACCTTACCTGGTAAATCCCATTTTTCATCCGCGTGTCCCGAGAACGAGTTACAAAAATAATTTGAAGAAGGATAGGCTAAGTTGTCAAACTACTGGTAATCCATTGAAAATAAACAAACTCGTTCAGCTAGCGTTATTCTTTTTGGGCGGCTGCAATTTCTGATAGTAATTTTACGGCATCATCTTTAGTTAGGTTTGGATAATGGTAACCTGGCTGAGACAATTGGGTTAACGCCTTTTTTGCATATTCTTCGGCATTAGAAAAATTACTTTCCTCTTTATAAATTTTAGCCAACTCCATACAAGCTGTCGGCTCGATAAACCACTGATCAATTTTTCGATACATTGCTTCAGCACCTGTCAGATCATTTAGTTCCTTTTTATATATATACCCCATCATGTACCATCGATAACGATTTTCAAGAGTTGTTGGTTTGTCTTCATCAACGCAACTCAATCCAAATTCGATCAATTTCTTCCATTGCTTCTGTTCTCGATATATTTTATAAATAGCAGTTTCACATTGCCAACCATAATCCTTGCTTCCAACACACATTGTGAATTGAGCAAGCGCTTTATCATCATAGCCACTTTTATAAAGATCTTCTGCCGTTTTATATATGTCGCGATATTTTTTTTCTAGTTCTAATTGTGCATCACTTTGTTTATTTAGATATACAAAAATAAAAACAATCAACACCAATACGGTTCCACTGCTTACTAATGCTATTTTACCTCTTTTATTCATTGCCATTATCCTTTGCCGCCTGTAACATTTCCTTTGCTAGCTGTTCGGCACCTGCTCCAGTCAAATAAACAGGTTTTGATGATTCATTTTCTTGAATGTAAACCACCCACCGCTCAACTCTTCTTCCATCTGAATATGTTTTACTCTGCAATTCCATATTATATATTCCCCCACCATTTGAAAAAGCCTCTTTTAACTTAGCAGCATCATTAAGAAGATCTAGTGCTTGAAAGGCCAAACCCACCTTTTCAGCAGTTATCTTAGTGTCTTGAAATCTTTTTTCATACAAAATAGGATCGCGAATAACTGTGTTATCCGTTAATTTCTGAGTAACATAATTTTCTTGCTCCTTTTGAACCGCATCTAATAAATTCCCTCCTATAACGCCAACTTTATTTGCGTAATTGACATAAACGGCCCGTGCTTCGATTGTCCAATCTGTATATCCTTTCGGCGATATAAATGTCATGTTATCCGACGGCATGATTGTCTCAACAGGGTTGGTTCCATCAAAATATCCTACCGGAGGCACTCCAAGATGAAGCGCCATTTCATTGACTCCCTGAAGCAGAAAACCTTCCAGTCCGGATTTGATAAAACTCGCGCCTTCACCTCCCACTCCCAGCACACCGCCGCTCACAAAGGCCCCGCTCAAGCGGGCAATCATTGGATCTAAACCCATTCCTTCGAGTCCATAGGAAACACCATAATTAAGTCCGACTGATAAAAGCTGACGCGCCGCTGTTTGAGTGCCGGTAAATAAGTCATGCCTGGCACGGTCTTGTGGTCCTTTGTCGCAGTTTTTAAACTCGTGATCGGGGCAGCAAGCGATCCTCCCGCCAACCCGACAAAAGTAAAGGCCCCGAGTGCTGTAGCAGATACTGAAGAGACAAAGGCAGGATTTTGGTGCACATATCATTAATGATATGTGGTGAGTACGTCTCTCATAGATGTAAAAGTCCATGAGAAAGTCGGACTAAACTGCGCAGGGCTTGAGGAAGAAAGGAACTTTAACTAATTTTGATCCTGCTTAAAGGGGAGTATTAGAATTATGAAAGATTCACTGATGAAATAGAGCTTCCGTATCTTTCTTTATAAAATCCGGGACGTTCTGAGTGTCTTTTTGCAGCCAGAAAACAATCTCACGAGTCTCTGGCTCATTTATAAAACAAGAAAACTGTATTACACGATGCGAACTAGTGACATCACGATTGGTTTGAATATCATAGGCTGGACTGAGAAATTTGAAATTTATAGTCATCTCATTGAACTGCCACTCAATATAGGGGTAAATTCGATTATCTTCTGTTTCAAAACGTCTTGCCGTCAACCC
This sequence comes from uncultured bacterium, assembly GCA_964581425.1. Classification (GTDB taxonomy): domain Bacteria; phylum Omnitrophota; class Omnitrophia; order Omnitrophales; family Aquincolibacteriaceae; genus CAZOOM01. The sequence goes on from CAZOOM010000069.1 coordinate 8,797, forward strand.
TATTAATGATTGTTTGAAATCTTCCTGGCGCAGTCGAATATAGGCCATGTAACCTTTATGATCAGGTTCTGAGTATTCTTCATATAGTCGAAGAATATATTTTTCTAATTTTTCACGATAGTTGCCGTTATCTTGATTAATTTCAAGCAGCATCCCCTTAAGATACCCATCTATGAAATAGTAAGCAACCGCCTCTATTTCAGAATCGCGAATTGATCCATTCCGTTGAACCTCAACATACATGTCTCTATCTGCCTCTAAATAAAATAAATCGTCTCTCTGTATATTGGGTCGTAATGCTTGCACTTCTGAGACCGTCATACCAAAAGCTAACCCTTTAAATTCCGGAAACCCTGAAAGAAAATAATCTAAAGGCACTTGCTTAGCAGATGCCGGAGAGCAGCTTATTAATGGAGAAAGCAGGCCAATTAGAACTAGCGTTATTCTAAACTTAGTAAAATCTAAATATTTTTTTTCCATTTTTACTCCCATGAATATATTAGCTCATCAGCCTCAATAGCTTGCTTAATTATTTGCTCCAGTTCTTCAACTGTAATGCCCGGGTTAGCAAGCGCAATCTCTCTACCCTTCTGGTTATTGAATATATCCATGTAGCGATCAGCCTGGGATTGAGTATTAGCACCATCTTCATGACGGGTAGCAAAATCTTTTGCTAAATCAGCACCCATTGTTCTTGTTAATAATGCACTCCACAATGCATGCCTAAATGCATCTCCTTTTCCCCCATTTAAGGATTTTACTGCTTTGAAAGAACCCTGGGCTTTGGTTAAAGCCTCTCGATAATCTTCAAACAATTGTGGAGCATAATATATCCGTCGAGGATCTTCTTTGAAGAATGCTTTTTCCGGCTCTGTTAAATGATCGTATGCAACAGAAGCCTGTTTATTAAATAAACCCAAGATGTACCCGCTATCACTTTTTGTTTGCGCAGGCTTATTTGACAAATCGGCAGCAAAGGCTTCCGCCGCAAAGGGGTAATCAAAGTCGTAACTATTTAGCAATGCCTTTTGAGTATCATCCAGTTTAATATTAAAATCTAAACTACTTTGTCCATCTTTGAATACTTCTGTGATATCCACCGCCATCACCATCTGCGATGGGTCGTCTGTATCTAAAAGTCCCCAATTTATTTTTCCCTTATTTTCTCCAGCTAGACCAAGCAACCCGTATTCTCGTCGAGTTGATGAAATGATTTTTCCATTCTCAACTATCACACGTGTATTATCAAAAGAATTCGACATGACCCCATTCATTAATCTCCCTTCGCCATCCAATTTCAACCCATAACTCCCGTAGCCGCTGAACTCCAAAAGGTCATTGATGTCATCCGTAATCCTTACTCTTGAGATCGTACCATTTTCATCAAAATTTTGTACTATCTTGATTCCATCTATTCCGGTATCTTGTGCAAAAGCAATATCTCCTCCAAAAAAACTTCCTGAAAGCATAAGGTCAACGAACGAAGCCTCTACCCCTGTGTTTTTATAATTAAGTTTATGGCCAGTAAAAGTGTCATCCAGCAAATAGCTGATTTCCACACTTTTGTATGCACACTGAATTCCTTCAGAAAATACCGAGCAATGATCTTTTAGCGTACTTTCTATACTCCTCTTTCCGCCATCGGACAAATCCTCGATGGTTTTTCGGTCAAAAATACCAGAAAATAAATTGATAGCTTTAACAAACCCTTCTTTCAGAAAATCAACCCCATTCTCTAATACTGTCTTTCCAAAGGAAACCACCTGTTGGCCCAATTGAACTATTCCGTTACCAAATTTTGCGATACCCTCCTTAATCTTTTTGAATATCGTTTCTCCCCCATCGTCATCGCCTCCTGGTTCCGGTCCTCCTCCTTCATCACCACTAAAGCTGCCAATCAATTGGCCTAAAAGGCCGGGAATAAAGTTTTGCAGGATCGGAGGCGCCCCGATCGCATCCAGCCCAATTGACGCACCCACCGAAACGATTCCACCGATCATGGCAGGACTCAAAAGCGCGGCTTTTAATGATTTGATGACCCCTGCTCCGCTCATCAGACTGCCCCCAAAACCGCTAAGAAGTGCCAGACCCGGAGCAGCAAAAAGCGATGCCAGACGCGGATCAAGACCAATGAGTTCTCCAAGCTTCGTGAGACCCGTGAGGGCGAATTCCTGAGCGAGAGTAGAGACTAAAGTGCGGAAGGCTTGGGGAAGAAAGGAAGTCTAACTCTAACTAATTTTGCTCCTGCTAAAGGGGAGCATTACACCTTTGTCCTCCATAAAAATTGAAAGAAGAAAATGCACTATTCTTTTTTTGTCAGACTTTTATCTTTTGGCAAGCTTGAGGATGCTTTCTGTGAAAATATCTTCCAATATTTTCCCTTGCGCTTTTCGATAAGCCATTGGTCAGCCAAATACACCTTCGTAGTAATTAGCGGAAACGCTTCTCTTTGATACTGTTTTTTTTGCACTTCTGACCATTTATTAAGTTTTTGTTGATAAAAATATTTAACCGCTAATTCAAATCCGTAATGATAATAACGATTGTTTTGATTACATAAATTTTTGAGTTCACTTTCATAAGAAACATAATCTATTGTGTCTCGAAATGCCTTTTCTTTTATTTTTTGAATTGCAATATATGCTAAAGAAAAATCAGAGAGCTCCTGAAAACATTTTGGGCATTTAGCGATATATTGAATTTCGAATTTACCACCACATTCACACGGCTTAACATTTTCTAAAATAATGTCTATGATTTCCTTCCAAGAAAACTGCGTGGTATCCAAATTATACATATTGAAAATCTGTGCTCCCTCAAAATGGACCAATAGTAAATTCGAGCATTTATTACAGAGGCACCATTGACCACCAGCCTTTCTATGCATCGTATAATCGGCATAAAATTGATAATCACATTTGTCACAAATAAATTCAGGGTAAAAGTCGTCTTTTTTTATCCCTTCCGAAAATGAATTATACGTTTGATCATTCATTTAGTTTGAATCCTTTGAAGGATTACGATTTTTATGTCGTCTTGGTTTTATTAAATAAATGCTCAAGTAGTCCTTCTATGGCGAAGCCCCAATTGATAAGACTGTTGGGACCACCATAGATGATTCTTTGGCCAATTTGAACAGGCTGATAAAAAAGATATTCGAAAACATCAGTTTGTGTACCAACAACTTGATCTTGTGGTTTGCCATCAGGATCACGCAAGGGTTTAATTGTGACAGGACGCCTCATGTCTTCTCTCAACCCTTCCGCATCAATCAAAATAAAATATTGGGCTTTTTCAGGATTGATTTTAAGACTGCCTGGATACGACATTTGAAGTTTCATGGCAATTTCTCGAGCGGCTGGTTCCGTTGTTGGGATTTCCTTTGAGAAGTATGCTGCATTTTCTTCTCCTCCCGTCTTAACAGTATTGCTTTTAGTAATGGCATCAAACCCTTCCCAATCCGTGTAATGCACCAGCCAAGTGAAGTTTTCTTTGAGTTCCTTGACTTTTTCCTTAGTCAGTTTACCCAACTGTTTCAACGAGTCAAGCAGTGTATTGGCAATAGTAGCAGGATCAGGTATGGGAATCGTGGAGCCGTACACTGGTTTATCCATCACAATGCGGTCAAGTACACCGTTCAAAAAATGATAAGCAGCCTGCCCGGCCACTTTCAGGATCCCAGTAAAAATGTGTCCCCACTCAGCTTCTTCGGAACCGGGACCCGGAATGTAAATCCCACCGTCATCCTCTCCTTCAACCGTGACTCCATCGATCGTTCCCTTAAATCCCTTTACGGTTCCTGATTCAACGTTCGCTTCAAAAGGATGTCCAAGAATCGCAGAGACGATTTTCCCAGCATAGAGTTTGATCTCCCCCGCCGCATCGACCACAAACTCCCCAATCCGGTACACTCCATCCTCAACCAACCCAACCAGTTTGCCCGCAAGATCAAAGAAAAGAGACGAGCCTTCTCCTAAATCAAGTGACTGCACTTTCTCTCCGGTAGGAAGAATTCTCTCCAGCCTAGCCCCTTTCAGTAATTCACCAATCCCTCCCCCTTTAAAGATAGTTTCTATGGTCTTCCTGCCAAATAATGCCACGCCCGATACCTCAAGAGCACCTCTTAACCCCTTCTCCTGAATCACGGATACAAAGCTCTTGAGTCCAGATCCCAAACTTCCAATGATTTTGAATGGGCTTAAAACGATCCCCTTCGCAAGTCCGAGGAACTGTCCAAAAATATCCATATTCGTCAGTGAATTTCCAATCGCTGAAAGCAAACTCGAGCTGGTAATCGATTTTAAAAGCCCGCTTATCCCTCCCACATCGATTCCCATTGAAGATAATCCCGCAGCAAAACCATTTTTGATAGCTGCCATAAGGCTCGCCACGCGAATCTGATCGGCTCCGTTCAGGCTATCGATAAAACCAAATAATCCGGCTCGAAGAGGCATCGCGACAAGGGAAGCTAATCGCGGATCAAGACCGATGAGTTCGCCGAGCTTGGTAATCCCGGTCATGGCAAGTTCTTGTGCGAGTGTGGGGACTAATGTGCGGAAGGCTTCGGGCAGAGTGGAAGGATCAGAAATCACACCAGCTAAGGTGCCGGCGGTGATCGAAAGCAGATTCGCGAGCGGCGGCGCCAAGCCAAGATGCAGCGCAAGCTCGCTCACTCCCTGGATGGCTAATGCCTGCAATCCCGAGCTAAAAAAGGAAGTGCCAAGCCCCATGGAGCCACCCACCAAACCCACAGCTCCTCCGGTAATAAAGGCTGATGCAAAACGCGTGATCGTGGGATCCAGCCCCAGCTTGTCCAGCACTTTTCCGCTCCCAATCCCCGTAGCCACACCCACGACCTGACGTGCCACAAGCTGGACCGATGAAAGCGTTTCAGCAAAAGATTCCGCTCCCCCGGGAAAAACGAGTAGTCTTGAAAAACTTGAAACCGCAGTCTTCATAAATGAAAACCCAGAAGATAAATTATGGGTATTTCTTTTGAATCTTAAATAAGCCTTTAAATTCTTCGCTAGGAGAGTCAATAACCCATTTACCAGCAAGAATGATGAGCGCATTATAAATTGGTAGCTTTTTCTTAGCTAAGTCATTTTTCATCTCAACAGACATTTCCTTCAATTTTCCTTGATGGAAAAACTCCATTAACGTTTCGGTTTCATGCCGAAATTCATAGTTGTCTTTTTTAGCTTTACTATCCACCTCTTTATGAAAGAGCACTCCAACGCTATGATTTACAAAAATAGAATCACCATGTTCTTTAAAATAGAAGTGTAATAAAAAAGGAGTTTTATCTATCTCCTCCTTACAGTGTGGGCATCGTACTATTTTATTGGAACAAAAATGCCCTCCACAAATACACGGCTTCATGTTTTTCAAAATTATTGCCAAGATTTCCTCCTGATTACGACTTCCCCAATCTTCAATATCGTAAATAAAAAATAATCCGTGATCAAAAGCAATCGAAAGAACATTACCACAATCAGAACAAGAATATTCTTTTCCATCTCTGCTATGGGAATATCGAAACTGAAACTTTTTCTTACAAATCGAACAGGTGGCGGAAGGATAAAAACCAGGGTGATTTTTGTTGAATTGATCAAACTGAAAATAATCTAAATTTTTGATATCTTCTAAAAAACCCATTCTTTACTCCTAATCAAATGAAATAAAACTATTTGAATCGCGGTTCTATCATTAGAATGCTCATGGAGTGTTGGCATTATTAAAAAGACGAGTGAGCATTTCTTCGATTGCAAGGCCCCAAGTGATAAGGTTATTCAAACCTTTATAGATAATTCTTTGGCCGATTTGAACGGGTTGATAAAAAAGATATTCATAACCCAGTAGCTGATCTGAAGCCTGTGGTTTCCCATCAGGATCTAGCAAGCTTGACTTTTTTACTGGTCTTTCGATATCTGCTCTAAGATCCTTAGAATCAATCAAAATAAAATATTGAGCCTTCTCTGGATTGATTTGAGGACTTCCCTCATATGCCATTTGCAATTTTAATGAAATTTCTCTTGGAGCAGGATAGTACCTTCCCTTAAATTTATGCAATTATTTGTTTGAGTATAATCATCTTAGAAAACACGGGAGCTTAAATTATGAAACCCCCTTCGATAAACTTCAAAAAGTTACCGAATTAGTGAG
>CAZOOM010000070.1:0-14414 GCA_964581425.1 uncultured bacterium
CAGCTTGAAATGATGAAGCTCGGGCTTTATTGGGACAGTCAGATTACGGAGGATAGAGTTAATCAAGACATGATTGAGGTTTTTCAAAAATTATCCGAGCAGACCAGGGCTGCAGGAATGCTGCTTGCTCCTGAAAACCTGATGCCCAAAACGCTGGTGATTACCCGGCTCGATGGAACGCAAAAAACTTTTGCGTCCAATCTAAACCGCGCTTCTGTGGATTCAGCCACAAAAAATCCCATTTTTTCATCGGATGCAGAATGGAACAATTATTTAAAACAGCGAGTCAAATGGCAGTCTAAAAATTCTCAAGACTTTGTGTTCTATCTCCATGTTGAAGGTGTAGACGCAGACATTATCAAAGCCAGTGTTCCTATTTCTCTTGACAAACTTTCTGACGGAACTGATGCGATGTCTGAACAAGAACGCGAAGCCGCTTTAGTCGAGTTTGCAAAACATTCTTACCGACCGGTAATGTGGCTGAGTGCCGGGGTGGATAATCTGCCTGCGATTGTCCGTGAAATAGGGCGCATCGTTAAGAAGTTAAATCTAGCTCTTCCTCAAGTTGGATTTTTCCCTGGCCGCGCTGTGTTTAATCCTCCTTTTAAACAAGTACGTGCGAATATCGAACGTGTGGCTAAGTTGAGAGCGAGCGGCGCAGAGATTCCAGCCGCTGATCAAAAATACTTGGTTCCTGAAGGTGTGATCGATGGAACCCCGGCTTACGACGATTGGCTTTCTCCGCTCGTGATTGAAGCGCTTCAAGACCCTAATGGTCATGCAGTTATAACGTTTAATGAACTTATGCAGGTCATGCGCGACGAAATGAGTCCTGTTTGGGATTACATGAAAATGTCAGATCTTGATTATCAAAAAGCGCGTATCTCTGCCACGGTGCGTGATGCGATCATCGGATTAATTTTGGCCCGGAGCGCAGACGCTCAAGACGATGAAAGTTTGTATCCGACCCAGATTGGATTGCTTCGCACTGGTGCAAAGGGTTTTGAGAATCTGAGTCTTCAAGAGAGTCTTGGTTTCAACTGGGATGCACCCATTGTTATCAGTAATGTTTTAGATCCAATTTTGTTGGGCGAGTTCGTGACGGATGACTCTCAGGGTCATTGGGAAACGGTAAAAGATGTCATTGATTATTACACGGTAAAACTCACCTCCCGATCCGAGGTGCGCCAAGACAACGGCGATTTTTCCACCGCGCAGCAACAAGCACAAAAGAAGGTTGTAGATTTAGCGGATGGCTTGATTTCCAGGATTCATGGCGTTATGGATGATCTTGATCCGAAGAGTGCGCTTTTACCTAATCTCCGAACATTGCAAGCGGCGTTGGGGTTAGTACGTAGTCAAAATAGATCTGAAACCGCATTCGGCGCAACAGTTTCGAAGTTAACTCAAGCTGTGAGCAGCGTAAACGATATTTTTGAGGCGCTTCATGGTTCTGGGCCTGCAGCATCTGATCGAATGAAACTCATCCAAGGCATTATCGAAGACGTAAAAGAGCTTCAAACACTTCTCACTCAAGGCGCAGCAGGCGAAGCGCCTGCACGGGCTGAAGTGCGCATCACGTCGGTCGCAACCGATGTTTTTTCAGAAGCTCTTGGAGCATTTTTGGATCAGCAGGTCACGCTTCCTCGTCCAATTCCTCAAGATGGAAGCACAGTGATCAGTGGAATTGCAGGATTAAAAAGGTATGTCCCCGATCTTCAAGTGACGGAACTTACCAATGTTGCTGGAAAACCCAATGTGAAAACGGTCAAGGTTACGCTTCCTGCAGGAAGTACTCACCAAGCCTACTATTTAACGCTGCGCGTGCTTTGGCAAATGCAGCAGCAGAAGTTTCGCTTTGGAACCGTCGAAATTGGCGGCAGCAATCCAAACGAAGATCTTTTGGGGATTCCTCAAAAAACAAGACAAGGTTTCCGAGTCTTGTTAGGTGCTCTGTCCACTGCGCCTAACTTGGATTTAGATTACATGGATCAATCCGATGCGAGCAAAACTTTGAAACAAGCGGCTGAATTTGAAATCGTCCTCACTGACCGCAGTGAGGTGCGCTCCGATTCGTTTAATCGGAGCACTCCTGTCGCCTCGCGTGATGCTCGGCGCGAGGTGCGGCGTGCGAATGATGTGTCCACGCGGCCTTTTCATCAAGAACGCTTTCAGCGAAATCTTGGCCTCATGATGCCGACGAAAAATTTGGCCATTGCACTGCCTAACGGAGAAACTTCTTTCCTCATTCCTCCAGTGGGTAAATTTCCGCCGGCTGTGGATACGAAGCAAAATCGCACCAAGGCGGCAATGAATGCGATCTTAGATAATCACCCGAAACTGAAAGCTTTTTTGCGTTGGGCCGATATCGGTGGTTCCAGCATTGATCTTCTTATCTTGCAGATGATTTTGAACGTGATGGGTGTGCTCAATATTGACTGGATCACCTCAACTACCGTGATGACCAGCGATATTCCTGCCGAGCTAACACTTGGACGCGCGGCACGTGAAAATACAAACGTCTACCGAATGAAGTTTAAAAAAGTGGATGCTGAAAATCGCTTGCGCAGCTATGAGACTCACCAAATTTTAGAAAAGCTAGCGGATGGAAAATATCAATATACAGAAATTAAATATGAAGTTGTTGATGGTGCACTTCAGCAATTAGATACTCCGAAAGTGGAAACTTACGACCATCAGTTGGCTTTCAATTCTAAAAATAATAAATGGGAAACTCATCATGGCCAGTCGGATGCCTTTGGTTTTATCATGAGCCAGTTTGGCTTGTGGGGAGTCGAAGGGACCTTTGAATTTTTAGAACCTCTTGGTGCGGGCGGCGCTTTGGGTAGTTCGGGTGCCTCAAATGCTCTGTTTCTCCAGGCCGCGGGTATGCTGTCGGGACAAAATTTATCAAAAGCAGATATTCAATCCATGTCGGTTTACCTTGAATGTGAATATTTCAAGGGACTTACCGGGGGGCAAGAATCGCTTGCGACCTTGATGGGAGGGATTCATCAGGCTATTTGGATGGAGCACGTTCGTGCTGGAGATGGAACTAAACTTTATCCGAACTCTGCTTTGATCCGAGATTTAACCCAAGGAAAATCCGAGGATGACCTTAGAGAAATCGCCTCTCATTTGATTTATACGCAGCCGGGGCTCAAGTATACAAATGGTAAGAAAGAAGACGAAAGAACCGCTGCGCTTATCAATTTTATTTGGACGGTGTTTGCCGAAGAGTGGTACAAAGCCATTCAAGAAAGAACGCTGACGCCTGAAGAGTTGCGTGGAGAGGTTTCAAACATCATTCATGAGATGGCAATGCTCCACACGGAAAAAATTCCGTTGGCCTCTCAGTCAGCGGCCGGATTTGAATCGGGAGATTGGCTGGGTCCGATTCAGGCATTAAATCGGCACCGTGAAATCCGCGACGTGATTTCAAAGAAATTCTTTGATTTGGTGCGCGCTCATCGTGCGGGTCGGTTAACCGGAGTTTCGCAAGTCACTCAAAACGCTGCCAAACGCTTTTCGGAGTACGTCGATGAGGCATGGGATTATGCGGGTGAGGATAAAACCTTTCTTGCGCTTCGAGCTAATCTTGAAAAATATGGGCATGGCCGCGGTGATGGGTCGCTTGATCAAGCCATTGCTTATTTAGCTGACCATGCGGCGCTGTATTCGGTCACACAAAATGAATTCATCAACCGAGTTTTTGATGAGGTCGCAAAAAAGACAGGGATAAACAAGGCGGATCCCAACTTTCCGGTCGCTGCTTTTATTCCAGGTGCGGGCGGACCTGGGTCTCCGATTATTTTTATTGCCGTAGATCCAGCTCTTCTTCGCGAAGTATTAGCGGCTTTAGGTATGTCTGCTATTCCTTCCGAAGAACATGCGCTCATTAAAATTTTGACTGCGCCTGGTGAGCAAAATCTTCAAGGGACTCATGAAGTTGGTATTGGTTCCGGCGTGATTGCATCCGAATGGCCTGAGGTTGACGCTGATGGGCAGCGGATTACCTTGCCTGCAGATCCTTTTCCTGCCGATTATGATCAAGACACCGGTGAAATTCGTCTTCACCGGCCGGTGGAAGCATTGCAGGGTGTAGGACGCATTCTTCAACCTGAACAAGTTGCGGCTCGAGATGCAAAAGAGGCAGCTCAGATGGCTTTGGCAGCAGTGGCGCCTCAGATTCGCGAGCAAGGTGGAGTGCCGGCGCTTGCATCTGATCATGGCGCTATTCGGTCTGCAATTCAAGCACACGCCGATCGTATTCGTGAATTAAATGGTGAGGATTCCCTAGTTTTTGATTCTGAAGTTCCAATGTGGACAGTACGCACGCAGCGTGGTGACGCGGTGCATGGCAGTTTGAAAATTGATAACTCGCTAGCGAATGACAGAGGTGTTTTGATTCTGGAAACGACTTTAAAAGTTTCAGGTCAAGATCCCATTTCCGTTACAGTGGCAGTTCTTGCCGGAGAAATGAGAATCAAAGTGGGGAATGGAAGCTTTACCCATATTCCTCTGGATAAAAGGGCGGTGGGATTTTACGGCGTCAGATATCGCGAAGTCTCGGCACGAAAAGACGTAGTTCATCCTGTGGTGGACTTGATTGTTTCAGAAGAAGTTCGACTTGCCATTCAAACTGCGATTGCCGGAACATCTGAGCATGATTCTGTTCGTCAATTCCAAACCTTTGGGTTTGGGCTCTTTGATTTCACCACGCCTGAGCGGATGAGCAGTCTTCCGAATGTGCTTGCACGTTCGGCCGATTCTGGCGCACAGGGTCACGCGGCTTTCAACGAACCTCGATCTGAAGTGCGAGATGACAAAACTGCGGTGGCTGATGCTGCTGCTGATATCGACGAAGTGGATAGTCTGGATGCTAAGCTTGAGGTCTTGAGAAAAGATCGTGCGGATCTGAGGCTGAAATATGGAGTCGGTTACGATGCCGAGCAATCCGAGTCTGTTCCAGTCAAAGCTGGACACAAAGTCTTTTTGGGAAGAATTGGAGCGGATCTTTTCTCGGTCAGAATTGATCGTGTGGTCCCGGCCGATCAACCACATAGTTTTCCCATGGCTTATTTTGTCGTATTGAAAAATGGTAGTGAGCAAATGTCGGGTCCAGAAGCAGTTTTTGCCAATCAAACTTTTCAATATCAAAATGGAGAGAAGTTGCATTTACAGTTTGGGCATGTGGAAGGGGAAACGATTTTTGTGACCACGAATCCTTTCCGTGCGGAAGTGCGGAAAAGTGAAGACAAATATCCGGAACGGCAAATATCGGGTTCTGATCCGGCAAGTGCTCTGCAGGCTTTAGTGATGCAGATTGCCAAAGATCCTGATATGCCTGCAACCATGAAGCTTTGGCTCAATGGTCAAGAATGGCAAACTATTTCTGTTAATCGAGATGACAGCGGTGCGATTTTTGGAGGGATTCCAACAGTTAAAAAATTACCCGACTCCTCCTCTAGCGGCAGAATGTTTGTGGATACCAAAGGAGGTTTTAGTAATATCCGCATTTATCGTATGGAAGTTCGAAGCCATTCGAAAACTATTTTTCTTGACCGCTTGCGGGTCAATGAAGATGCTGTGAGTTCTGTGCGACGAAATCCTGATCAAGCTCAGCAGGTTGCGCTGCATTTTGTGCTGAAGGCTGTCATGGAAGCATTAGACGTAAAACAAGACTCGCGTAGCATTATGACCAAGCCTTTAGCCAATTATCCGCGAGGGTTTTTTGAGAAAGCAGCGCCTCGAATTGTACTGGCTTTAAATGATCTTGTGCGGCAGTTGACTATTCCTGCTGATGTTTTGTGGTTTCAAGAAGGTGATATTTTAGCTTCTTCTTCTCCGATGTTCATTGCTAAGAATGCAGGAGTTCGTATCGCGGCAGCAATGAATGCTCCAAGAGCCGAGGATTTTGCTGCTGTGGAGCAGGGAGAAATTTTACCTGGAGACGTTCGTGTTAGTGCTGAGGATGCTGTTCCGGCAGGTCGTGCTGAGCTGCGTGATTTGAAAGCTCAAACCTGGAGGCTCAATCAGCAAACTCCTGAGGCCGTCATTTCTCCTGACTCATTGAAGCTGGTTTTTGATCCAGGTAAAAGAGAATTGCAAGTTTTCCGCCATTTTGCCAACGGCAATGGTAACGGTGGTTGGTCGCAAGTGCTTACTTATAGCAGTTATTCTCGTGGGAATCAGCCTCGTCCTGGTGTGAATCAGGAATTCTCGAATTTTTTTGGTCTTGGATTTAATCTCTATATTTCTTGGAGAGACAGAGCACCGCAGGATAGCGAGATTGAAATTCGCAGGATTCCCGCTCAAACCCCAGTTCGCAGTGAAATGCGTTTTCTGGGATTGGATGCAGATTTGAGGAGAAATTCTGTGCGCCAATATCCGGCAGCCACGAGTCTTGCGCCCGTCGCATTTCATGAATTATCTGAAGTGAATCAAGCACCAGTCTTGGTTCATGAAAATAGCCTCGATTCTTTTGAGGGGTTGGATTCTGAAGCTTTAGATCCTGCCGTTCGGGCCGAGAATCGATCTGATGATAAGGACGCTGTTCGAAATGATCAAGTGGATGCAGGGGATCGCGGGATTCGTATTCCAACCTCGCGCAACGAAGTTCGTCATGCTTCGACGCAGTCCATCTCGATTCCTTTGAATGACAAAATCCAAATTGTTGATGAGAACCGCCAGCTTGGAATCAGCGTCAAATCTGAAGAGGGTGTGATTTCGGCAACGCTTTGGTCGCATGGACGGATGAGTTCTGATGCTCAAGTCCTTAAAATCGGAGATACTCTTTCAGATGGCGGAAATCTTAATCTGAAATTGATGTCTGCAGATCAAGGCCTTGCAGTGTTTGAGCCTGTCGTAGTTGCGGCTCCAAAACCTGCTTTGCCTGATGCTGGTGTTTCTGCGACAGGTCAGAGAATAGAGCCAGCCATTGTTGGGGCTTCTCCCGCTGTTGCACCAACCGCGGGTGCTCGAGCTTGGGCAGGTCATCCTGTGGATTTACCACGAGCCGAGTCCCGAAGAAATCAGAGGGCAAAGCTGGTCTCTTTGGCTCCGATTCAAAATCCGCTCTTTGCTGGAATGAAAGTTGCCGCAAACGAAGCTGCTCAGAAGGCGATGCTGAACCGTATTTCAGAAAAGACGGGATTGGTGGGACAAAAGCAAGCGCCTGTGGATGGGTACGTGTTTAGTTTTGCCTACGACGTACTTTTTGAGCGAGGACTCCTTCCCGTGCTTCCTTCCTTCATTGGGAATACGCCTGCAGTGATCCGGGTCAAGAATGAAGAGCAGGCCCGTGTGGTAGAGCAATTTAACCTTGAGCTTCAAAATCTCGGTTACCTGACTTATCACATTGCTTATGATGATGCTGAGGCCTTGAAATTGATGGATCTTGAAATCAAGGCTGCTGAAACTGCGTTTGGAAAGAAGTTAGGCCGCGCAGTTTATGTGATGGCAGATTCCGCGGATCTTATTTCAGGATTTCGAGCAGCGGGATTAAATGAAAAAGATCTGCGCCGCTTGGACAATGCTCAGTTTAGGATGATTCTTGGAATCACGCGCACGCAGCAATCGGTTCTGGATAAGTTTGTTCAAAAACTTCAGAACTTGGGAGCTGTTTTCCGCGCCGCTTAATCGTCTTTCAAAAGGTACCAGGTCAGTTATCTGACCTGGTACCTTTTGAAATTTTGGATTTGCGATTTCCCTCGATTTTCTCTCTTGGATTTTTACCCGCCTTAAAGGTATTATGTCTCATTAGAAATTGATAAAATTCCAAATTACAAAATCCAAATCCCAAACAAGGACCAAATTCCTAGTTACAAATGACAAACCATGATGTCTGGTTTGGAATTTGGAAATTGAGATTTGGAATTTTCAGAGGTTTTTAAGGAGAAACTAATGCCGCAGAGAAAAATCCTTGTCTTGGATCGCGAGGAAAGCCCCTGGCCTTCTTTTTTTACTGAGTATTTCGCAGATACACGGGCCCAAATTCAGTTCTTTGATCAAGCCCAGGCCTTGAGCCAAGAGTTTTCTAAGTCACGGCCCAATATGGTGTTTTGTAAAGAGGAACTGCTCTCAGAATCCTTGATTCAAAAACTGAGCGTGGAGCGTAAGACGGATCCCAATCTCCGCATTTTTCGAATCGAAAACAGCCCTCCTGCGAGCAAAAAGACTCGTTTTCAAACCTACGACGAATCATTTTTTGACCCTCTATTTTTTACAGATATTGAAAAGCGCATGGTGCAAACACTTCCGTTTCCCGAAAGCCTTCGCGTGCTCATGGTGGATGATGAACCTGAGATCGGAAAAGCTTTGCGCGATTATTTAGCGGAACGGGTTCGCCCTCGTTTTGAGATTGAGTGTGCTTTAAACGGAGCCGAAGGGTTGCGGGCGATTGAACGCTCGATTCCTGATCTGCTGATCCTGGATGTGAAAATGCCTGTGATGAACGGGATTGAACTTTTTCGTGAAATTCAAAAGCGCGGACTTGTTTTCCCGGTGCTGGTTTATTTTGATGCAGTGTTTGGAGACGAAGTGATTGAGCTTCATAAGATTGGCAATCCTGCGATTCTTGAAAAAGGAGCAAAGGGGAGTTCCGTGGCAGACATGACGGCCACGATTTTAAAAATGGCTTATTTCGGCTAAATCAAAGAGGGATTGAAATGGAAAAAATAAAAAAGGGGTCATTCCCCTTACCGCAATGTTGCTTTGGACTTTCCATTTTGATGCTTGTCACCACCGGCTGCGGAACCTTACCGCCGCGTCCTGCTTTTCAAGTGCCTGCGGCTGGAGCTTCTTCCGGACTTTATCGCGGGATTTATCACGTTCATACTCGATATTCTAAGGATTCTAAAACTACGGTACGTGATGTGATCCAGGATGCGCGCAAAGTGGGTTTAGATTTTGTTCTTGTGGCTGACCGCGATTCTTTTCAAGCCCGCGAGGATTACCAAAAGGTTCAAGCTTCTTCGCAGGACCCAGTTCTTTTATTTGGATTGGAAACAGGAATGAGTCAAGGATCGCTTGTGGCTTTAGGTTTGAAAGATTTACCACCGGAAAATCTCAAAAATAAAAATCGAATAGAATGGATTCTAAAACAAGGCGGGTCTATTTTTTTATCTCATCCTAATCCCGAATCTCTCTCGTGGAGTTCATGGAAAGAGCTGAGGGCAAGTGGTCTAGAAATTTATAATTTTTCAGATGATTACGAATCTTCGAGCGCTTGGCTGCATGGTTTGAGTGCCATGGTCCGCTCCCCTAAAAGCTTGCTCAAAGCCCAATTAAGGACGCCCTATACCGAGCTCCTTCTTTGGGATCAAAAGCTAAAGGGAGAGAAGGTTCCAGCAGTGGCTTCTATCGATGCTCCCTTTGAAGCAGGCTTTTTACAAAGAAGCCGCGGACCCAGGATTTTAAAATATCAGGCAGTCACAACTTATCTTTTTGCGGAAAAGCGCGATCCGGAGATGCTGACTCAAGGACTGATGCGCGGCAAAACTTTTTTTGCGTTCGAAGTTTTGGGTTTTGCCCGGGATTTTTCCATGAACCTGTGGGAAGGGAATGATTCTTTTGGAATAGGCTCAGAAGTTCCGTTTAAAAAAGGGCAGGAAATCCGAATCCATGTTCCTCAAAGTGCCGAGATTCGTTTGATTCATAATGGGCAGATTGTTCAGCGCATTCGGCGCAGCGAATTGGTGTTTTTAGTTCAAGCCCAAGGGGCTTATCGCGTGGAAGTTTATCTAAAAGGAAAGCTTTGGATTTTTACGAATCCTTTGTATGTTGGACCGCCTGCTCCTAAAGAGAGCGAATCAATGACTGATGATGAAGATAAAAAAACTCTTTCCGAAAATTCTAAGGTGGCGGAACCCTTAGAGAAATCAGCGGCTATTCAACGTCCAGAGAAAGGAGCTCATGCATGAATAAAACATTCTGGGGCATCGCTCTTTGTATTTTTTTGTTAGGTTGTGCGACTTCGCATCAAACAAACATCGATGAATCAACGGATTCAGCGTTAGGGCTTGCAGCCAAACCTCACACGGATGAAGCCACGCAGTCCCTTGAAAAACTGCGCGATCAACGAATGACCGAAGCCCAGAGCGGGCTTCAAAGGCAGATCAACGAGCCGATGAGATGATCGTTTGTTCTCTGAAAGGGCAAAATGTTTGGTTTAAACCCAAGGCCCTTTTTGTCATTTTTATTTTTTTCTTTCCTTATTTCTTCAGTACTGAAAATTTATTGGCTGCCAAGGACTTGACTCTGGAAGATGTCGCGAAAACAAATGCAGCGCGTCTTTTCCTGGAGCGTCACTACGAAGAATCTCTCCAAGAATTTCAAGCTTTGGAAGCAGAGCATCCTTCGAGCGCCATTATTAAACGCTACATTGCCTCACTCCACAGCACTTTGGGGGATTCGAATTCTGCGATTCAAAAACTTCAAGAAGTGGTGAAGATGCAATCTGACGATTTTGTTGCGCGGCAGATGCTTGGAGATCTCTATATAAAGGAAGCTGACTTTACTCACGCCTCTGAACAGTTTGGTATCATTTATGCCACAGACCCCACCAGCAGGGTTGGAAAGTATGCTGAGATGCGTCTTCAGACTCTCAAGCATGCTCAGGAAGAAGCAGACGCTCAAAATGGAAAGAGAATGAGCACTCAGGGATTTATGCAATCCGATGCAGCCAAGGCTTTTTCCCGGGGAGAGTACGCGAAGGCTCTGATAGGTCTCGAAGAGCTTCAGGATAAATATCCTGAAGACCCGTTGATTCATCGCTTTCGCGGCATTGCACTTTTACGTGTTGAAAAATATGACGAAGGGCTTAAAGTCTTAAAAGAAGGCGTTGAAAAATATCCTGATAATGCGGCCATGCATTATTATTTAAGCGAAGCTTATCTGAAGTTGAAACGTATGGAAGATGCGCGGCGCGAATTACGAACTGTTTTGGAAAGAGATACTGGTAATTATCGTATCAAAGCTCAGCAAGCTATTTTTTACAGCCTCAAGGAACAGGCCTCTGCATCTGAGAAGCCGCGCCGCTGGTCGATTTATAGTTCCAACAGTTATGAATATGATACGAACGCAACCTACAAAGCAGATGATCCTGATTACCGGGTTTCCGGAGATCAGAATTCAGGGCGTTATTCCTCCATTTTTTCCGGAACGTATCAGTTTTATCAGAAAAACCGATGGGCTGTAACTGGAGACGGGTTTTACGCGCAAAGTCTTTACGATGATTTTCCTAATTTAAACACCTACACTCCAGGCGGCGGACTTTCCTTGCTTTATGGTTTTCCGCTTTTTAATCGTCCCACTTTTATTAATGTACGCGAAGGTCAGTCACTCACTTATCTTAAAAGACAGGCGTATGTCTGGTCGAATACGGTTTCTCCAAGTTTGATTTACAGCGTCACACGCCAGTTCAGAACCACGCTCGGTTATCGGTGGACTTATGCGGATTACAATAATGACGGATTGATTCCAGATCTAACCACGCGTGACGGGCACACGCATACGGGGACGATTTTGAATACGCATTATTTAAATGAGAAGCGGAGTCTTTATTATAATTTTGGTTATGATTTTGATTACGGTCATCCGCGCGGATTGAATTACATTAAGTATGGCCACACGGGGCGTGCAGGAATTCATTTTCCATTATTTGAGAAATTTGAATTTGATTTGAGTTATGTATTCAAAGACACAGATTATCCTAAATATGGATATACGCCTCCTAAACGAAGGGATGACGTGCACACCATTACTATTAATGTCTTACGACCCATTTTTAAAAGCTGGCTGATCTTGAACGGGTTTTATATTTTTGAAGATTGCCGCGCAAAAAATAACACTTACCAATATATTAAACATGTCTTCGGTGTGAAACTTAACGTGCAATACTGATCAGAAATTTCGCAAATAATCCTCTCTTCCTTTTATATTTCGCATTCTTCTGGTGTTAGCGGATGCTATTTTCTTGAGTCGTTTCGGGGCATATTAACCATCAAAATCTAGCAATCGCTAACTTATCCTTTTTATTTAGGCCACTCTTCATTACTCTTTCATTAGTAGGCGCGGTAAAAATTCTTGCGAGGTGAAATCCATGAGAGTTAACGAAAAAAGGGTTCTGTCTGGTTTAATGCTTTGTTTTATGAGTTTTGTTGCGATTGTTCCTGCGCTTTTTGCAGAAGCGGTGAGTGATGCAACCACTCAAGATCATCTTGCTCAAATTGTCAATGTGAGCGGCACAGTAAAAGTTTTGAAAACCGGAAGCGCTGACTGGGCGGATGCAACTAAAGGAATGATTCTTGAAGTTGGCGATAAAATTCTGACTGGACCCGAGAGTTTTATAGAAGTTGCCTACGATGATCATTTTATGAACCTCGCGCGCATTGATCAAAATACCAAGGCAGAATTCAAAAGCATTGAACCCACAGATCTGCGTCTTGAAGATGGATCCATTTTTAGCGCACTTGATGGGCTCGAAGGACAAGGCTATCAAGTGTCCACTCCTGTGGCTGTGGCTGCGGTCCGAGGAACTCATTTTGATGTGGACTACCAAGCTTCGACCAAGTCTTTAAATCTTGCTGTAATTCCTGATACCAAACCTCATGAAAGTATTGTGGAATTAAAAAATGATCAAGGTGTTGCGATGTTGATTCAGGAAGGTCTCGAAACCGACTTGAGTCAAGGGCAAGCTTCGGAGCCCAAACCCGTGGATCCTGCGCGTTTAGAAGAAGCAAAAAATAAATTAGGAGAAATGACCAAAGATTTGGATCCCAGTCTTCGAAAACCCGATGAAGGAGCAAAAAACTTAGAAGGTAAAGATTCTGATCAAAATTCAGAAAAGAAAAATGATGATGATAAAAAAGTAGGCGGACCTCAACCTCCGCGTGGTCCGGAGGGTGGTAAAAATGATAAAGGCCCATCAGGTAGCGATGGAACGGTCATGTCAAAAATCATGGATCCCTCCATGAAAGGACTTGAGAATAAAAAGTCCGGAATGGAGGAGGGAAACCAATCAGATCTTGATGAGATGGCTGATGCGATGATGGGGCAAGCGCCACTCCGTACGGATGCATCAAAAGCTTCTCCCGATGCTGAAAATACGGCAACTCGCGGAGATGATCGCAAACTGGAGCGTCAGTCCGGTAATTCGGCAGATCAAGAAAGTTTCAAAAGACCGGAAAATCCTGCGGCGGGAGTAAATCCAAATCCTGAATCCAGCGGCAAATCTCCGCAAACAGATTTTAGCCGCATGATGGAATTCATGAATGCCGGTGGTGCTTTTAATAACAAAACTTCTACCAGTGAACTCAAGGGTGTTTTCAATCAGATGAAATTTGATGAAAAAACGGCAGGGAATTTGGCCACTAATTTTGGTCAGATGACTAATCCTGAGGGAGATTCCCCTCGAGCGCCTGTTTTGGGAGCTCCGACGGGCGAAACAGTTCAGTTACCACCGACAGGTGGCACAGCTGGAAATTTACTGGGACTCACCGGAGTGGAACAACAGATGCAAGACAGAGCGAATGATCCATCGCAAACTTTTCGACCGGAAGAATTTCGAAATTTGATTGATAAAATGGGTGCAGACACCAGCCGGGACATGATTTCCGATATTATCAAACAGCAGCAGCAGAGTACAACCGCTGGCACTCAGCTGTTTCCTCCACCTACAACCACGTTGGATCCCTTTCAGATATTTATGCAACAGGGATTTTTAATGGAGCTTTACCGTATTCTTGATACGCATACAGACCCGGGATGCTCTACGGGAGATTGCAGTTACCTGTATTTGGGTACGAATGCAGCTCTGTACAATATTAATTTTGGTTCTAGCCCAATCAAAGAAGATGCGGGCTTCAATCATGATTTTGATGTCGCTGTTGAAGGAGTGCATCACGATGCTGATGGAGGATTTGCTGCAGTGCAATATAAAATTTTGAGGGATCCTCCAACTATGGGTGATTCCCCAACTGTATTGGCAACCGGAGTCGCGATTTGTAAAGACGGCGAGGATTGCCACAAGCCTCCTCCGCCTACTTGAGATTTTTGACGCATCTCGAAATATCGGCAAGTTCAGAATACGGTCTAAAGAGCCGATCTGAATAACACCTCCAAAAGAGTATTTTACAAATGTTAGTTTCAACGCAGGGTTAGGAGAAAATTGATATGCAGGGTTATCGGAAGATTCCAATTTTGATTCCGTTTTTAACGGGCATCTATTTTCTTCTCCCTTTCCTGAGTTTAATTCAATTTCAAAGCTCAATGCATGATTTCGGAAAGCTGCTGCATGAGATTGTTTTTACCCGATATTTTTTCCTGGAAGTTTTTTGCGCATGGACTGCGGCGGCAGCGATTTATTCCGTTACCACGTTTGGTTTTTTTTACTTCATGACATTGAGCATGAT
>CAZOOM010000071.1:0-14191 GCA_964581425.1 uncultured bacterium
TGTGCTGGATAATCAATTGCTAGACATGGGGCTTGGTCTTTTTTCGGTTTATCTGCTTCCTTTTGAGATTATATCTCTTTTGCTTTTGCTCGCAATTTTTGCAGCAGTATCGCTGGCAAAAAAGGAGGACGTATGATCACTCCGTACCATTATTTGATTTTAGCCGGAATTCTTTTTGCGATTGGTTTGATTGGCGTCTTGATCCGCAGAAATGTACTTTTGATCCTTCTTTCGGTTGAACTGATGCTCAATGCCGCTAACTTAGTTTTCGTAACAGGTGCGCGCATTCACGGGGAAGTTGACGGGCAGGTCATTGCTTTTTTAATTATGGTAATTGCAGCAGCCGAAGTGACGATTGGTCTTGCGATAGCTGTGCTTTTATTTCGTAAAGTGGATTCCGCGGACACGCATGAAATCCGTTGGTTAAAAGGATAGGGATTGAAAAGACGTAAATTCCAAATCTCAAAATCCAAATTCCAAACTTTTTTGGTGATTGAGTTTTGTTTGGAGCTTGGAAATTGTAATTTGGGATTTTTTAAATCGATAAAGAATTGAATATGATGACACAACTTGTTTGGCTCATACTTTGGATTCCTTTCGTGATAGCAGCCATGATTTTCTTTGTCACGCTGAAACAGCCAAAAATCTCCGCTCTTTTGGCTACAGGCGGCATGATCCTTAATTTTATTTTGACCTGCATTCTGGCCATCAAACTTCCGATCGAGAACCTGAATCACCAGCCGCTTGAGGCCTCCTTTACCTGGATTCAAGCAGGCTCTTTGAATCTCGAATTCGGTGTGCTCTTGAACGGACTTTCTCTTTTGATGCTTTTTGTGGTCACAGGCGTGGGCAGCTTGATCTTTCTCTATTCAACTTCGTATATGAAAGGGGAACACGGATACAGCCGATATTTTGCTTCCTTGTCCTTGTTTGCATTTTCAATGCTTGGAATCGTGCTCTCGAATAATTTGATCGGGATTTTTATTTTCTGGGAAATGGTGGGACTCAGCTCTTATCTCTTGATTGGCTTCTGGTTTGAAAAAGAATCCGCAGCCATTGCCAGCAAAAAAGCTTTTTTGACCACCCGCGTTGGCGATGTGGGCATGATTATCGGAATCCTTCTTCTTTTCGGAGGTCTTTCGTCGCATCATCTTGAAACTCTGAACTTTCTAAAACTGGAATCCGCGCTCCCTCAAGCAGGTCTCTCAAGTGTGATGTTGGCCTGGATCTCCATGCTGATTTTTTGCGGCGTTGCGGGGAAATCAGGACAAGTACCGCTTCACGTTTGGCTTCCGGATGCCATGGAAGGTCCGACTCCGGTAAGTGCTTTGATTCACGCCGCAACCATGGTGGCAGCGGGTGTGTTTTTGCTTGCCCGTTTTTTCTTTCTCTTTGCCGCAAGTCCCGAAGCTATGAACATGATTGCTTGGATCGGAATCATCACGGCATTTCTTCCTGCCACGATTGCGCTCGTTCAAAATGACATCAAAAAAATTCTCGCTTACTCAACGCTCAGCCAGCTCGGTTACATGGTCATGGCGATTGGCCTTGGATCTCGTGATGCCGGGATGTTCCATCTTACGACTCACGCTTTTTTCAAAGCCCTGCTTTTCCTGGGTGCAGGAAGTTTGATCCACGGCATGCACACTCAAAATATTTGGGAAATGCGGACCAAGCCAGATACCATCAAATCCATGCCCTGGACCTCTATTACCTTTTTGATTGGAACACTTGCGTTGATGGGAATCCCCCCTTTGAGCGGTTTTTATAGTAAGGAAGAAATTCTGACTGCCGCTTCACACGGACCCAAAATCATGTTTTATCTCGCACTCACAGTGGTGTTTCTGACTTCTTTTTATATGGGACGTCTTTGCACCTTGGTTTTTTTGAATCAGGGAAAGAAAGACCATCACGGCCACGCCCATGAATCGGATAAACTCATTGTGATTCCGCTTGTGGTGCTTGCCGTATTTTCTGCAATTGGAGGATTTCTCCCTTTTAAAGCTTTTCTTGGAGCAGAACACGAAGCGGCTCATCACGGTGGTGAGTTCTTAAAAGTTCTTTCCATCACTATCGCAAGTCTTGGTTTTGTTGCAGCATTTTTCATTTTTCGAAAAACCTCGACCGAACCCAAGCAAGACTCCGTTCCTGAGAAGATGCTTCAGAAAAAATATTATTTTGATGATTTCTATGATGCCTTGATCCGGCTGGTTCAAGAAAATATTGCCAAGATCTCTGATCGCTTTGAACAGCTTGTGGTGGTTAAATTTTTTGTGAATGGAACTGCGGCAGGAACGCGGGCGCTAGGCCGCACGCTGAATCAACTCCAAACCGGAGTGATTCAGTTTTACGCGCTTATGTTTGCGATCGGCATTACTGTATTTTTATTTGTACTTATTTTAAAGGCTTAGCTTGAGGGGGCAGGCAAGTACTTAATGCCTGTCCCCTCAAGAAAAATTATTTTAGGAAAAACTAAAAAATGCTTTTACTGCTCCCCTGGCTCCCGATTTTAATGGCTCTTGTGCTCATGGCCGTTCCCTCTCACCAGGAAAAACTTCTCAAAAATCTCACGATCGGTGTTTGCCTTTTTAATTTTACGGTCGTGCTTTCTTATTTTCTCCGTTACAACATCGCCTCAGGTGGTTATCAATTCGCCCACAGTCTGACATGGATTCCCTCGATCGGAATTCGCTACCAGGTTGGATTGGACGGAATCAATCTCACCCTTTGTTTGCTGCATGCTCTGGTGTCACTGGCAGGATCTTTTGTCAGCGGATGGCCCAAACCTCGTCTTAAAGAATACCTGATTTTCTTTTTGATTTTGACTGGCGCTATTTACGGAGTTTTTACTGCACTGGACATGTTTCTTCTTTATCTTTTCTATGAACTGACTCTGGTTCCTCTTTATCCCATGATCATCATCTGGGGTTCTAAAAACAAAGAATATGGGGCCATGAAGCTGACTTTGATGATCACAGGAGGTGCGGTGCTTGCGCTTTTTGGGCTCCTGGTTTTTTATCAAAACTTGGGAGCGCAGAGTTTTGATCTCATCCGTGTCCATGATGCCGTCAAAGCGGCGGGAACTTTGCAAGGTGAAAAAATGTTGGCCGGACTTTTCCTGGTAGGCTTTGGAGTGATCGCATCTCTTTGGCCGCTTCACAGCTGGTCGCCTATTGGTTATGCGGCGGCCCCAACGTCAGTAAGTATGCTTCACGCAGGCGTGCTCAAAAAAATGGGCCCTTACTTGATTTTGAGAATTGCCGTGGCGCTTCTGCCTGAAGGAGTGCGTGCTTGGTCAGGGCCTCTTTCAATTCTTGCGACCATTGGAATTGTTTACGCCGCTTACGCTGCAGTGAAACAACAAGATCTGAAATTCATCATAGGTTTTTCAAGCGTGAGTCACATGGGTTACATCTTGCTCGCCATCGCAGCCATGAATCAGGTAACTTTGTCTGGTGCAGTTCTTTTGATGTTTTCTCACGGTGTCATGGCGGCTGCAACCTTTGCGGCCATTGGTTATCTATACGAACGAACGCATCACCGCGGAGTGATGGATTACGGAGGCCTGGGTCGTCAGCTTCCTTTTATTGCTCTTAGTATGATCATGGCTTCACTGGCTTCACTCGGACTTCCGGGATTTTCAAATTTTGCAGCTGAGCTTTTAATTTTCTTCGGTTCATGGAAACAGTATCCTGTCCTGGTCTGTTTTGCCATCGGTGGTGTGTTTATGACTTCGCTTTATTTGATGCGCATGATCAAGAACGTTTGCTACGGCCCAGCAAATCCTGCTTGGTCAGAACTCAAAGATGCTGCCACATGGCAGGAAAAATTCCCCTTTGTGCTTTTACTCGGGGCCCTACTCCTTTTTGGATTCTATCCGCAAGGACTTTTAAGATTGATCAGCCCTGCTGTGGGAGCGCTTTTATCATGAACCTTTCCCTCTTAATTCCAGAATGGACCGCAGCCGCAGCTTTCTTTTTGCTTTTGATTGCCGAGACTTTGAAAGGCCCTTCGCAAAAACTCGGAGATCAGGACACTCGCTCTTTCAGTGCTCTTTCTATTCTCGGCATTCTGATCACTCTGTTTGTGGTGGGATCTTCGCACGTCACGGGAAATGCTTTTTCTAATTTTTACAAAGCAGATGCCCTGGCTCGCGATTTTAAATTGCTCTTTGCAGGGATTGCGCTTGTGATCATGATGCTTGCTCATCATTTTCTATTAGGTGCACGTGAAAAAGTTGAATCCTTTATTCTGATCGTTTGGGTCACATTGCTTGGCATGTTCTTCCTCGCTTCAGCCAATGACCTCTTTCTCGCTTTTCTTACCATTGAAATCATTACGCTTTCTTTTTACATTATGGCAGCCTATCTCAAGCGTGACATCCTTGCCATCGAGTCAGGTTTGAAATATTTGATCATGGGATCACTGGCCTCTGCCTTTATTATTTTTGGAATTGGTTTAATTTACGTGGCTGCTGGTTCTACCAATTTTGATGCTGTACGTGAGTTTGTTCAAAACGGTGGACCTCATCAACTTTTTCTGATCGGCCTGATCATGGTTTTTTGCGGCGTTGGATTCAAGATTGCATCGGTACCTTTTCATCTTTGGGTGCCTGATGTTTATGAAGGAGCGCCTTCTCCCACGGTTGCCTTTCTCTCCACAGGATCGAAATCTGCAGGGTTCCTCTTCTTAATTCGATTGCTCAATTCCGTTTATCCCGCGGCAGGCAAAGAATGGGTGCTTTTGATTTCTATTTTGGCGGCCATGACTCTGATTTATGGAAACCTTGGAGCACTGAATCAGCACTCTTTTAAAAGACTTCTCGGTTACTCCAGTATTGGCCACGCAGGTTATCTATTAATTGGAATCGCTGCGGGCGGAATTCAAGGCATTGCTTCTGTGCTTTATTATTTGGCTGCTTATGCGGTTTCTAATCTCACGGTATTTACTGTCATGAGTCTTGTCGAAAAAGAGCCTTCAAGTCAGGAAATCTCTTCGTACACCGGTCTTTCAAAACGATCCCCTCTGCTGGCAGCGGCTCTTTTCGTGTCTTTGATTTCCTTAGCCGGAGTTCCACCCACTGCTGGATTTTTTGGAAAATTTCTTGTGCTTTTGGCAGCTGTTCAATCTAATCTTGGATGGCTGGCTTTGGTAGGACTGATTTTTGTCGTGGTCTCTCTTTACTACTATCTTTCGGTTATTCGCCTGGCCTATTCTGAATCTGAGGTTTCCGACAGCCCGATCATCGTTTCCATGCCTTTTAAAATCTTGCTTCTGGTTTTGATCGCTGGAGTTTTTGTTTTAGGCCTTTTCCAATCTCCGCTTTATTCGCATCTGCTTTCTACGTCTAGTTTTTAAAACTTTTCTTTGCCCTGAGGGGGCAGGCATTAAGTGCTTGCCTGTCCCCTCAGGTTTTTGTCAGGGAAGGTTCTTTGCAAATAACCGTCCCTGAATCATTTCTCTTAGAGTTTGATTTTCATTTTTTGATTAGTGCAATTGCCAATATAATTTCCATTGGCATCTTTTTGACAGGGCCGCTGAAACGCCATCGCTTTAGATACTTTGAGTGACGCGTGTTTTTTTTGTTGTACCACTGGTTTGACCGAAATGGGTAACGGCAGCCCTTCCTTCTCACCAATAAATTTGATCTCCAAATTTTTAATTTCAAGAGCTTCCCCTTTGATATTGCGAAAGACAAGCGTATTCTTGCCTTTTTTCCATAACGAGGGATTGGTAAAAATATAGGCGATTTTTGTTTTCCCTTTGAGTTTCTTCACGTTGTCGGTTCCATACAACCGAACAACCCCTTTTTTATTGATTCGAATTTCTTGAATGTCTTCATGATCTTGGCTTCTGGCATATTCAAAAATCAAGACTGCTTCTTTGGAACTATTGGGTTTATGAACCATCAAAGCAAGCTGCTCTTCTTTTGATGCAATCACGCTAGGCATTGAAATAACCGTACTGTCATTAATTTCTGCAGTGGCAGAATCAGGTGGAGTTAAAATTTCTTTGGCTTCCACTGTGATCGCCATAGAAACGACTTCAGAAACACTGCTCTGATCTTTGACCAGAAAATCTAATTCATATAACCCCGATTGAGTTGCTCGCCAAATAAACTGCCCTGTTTTTCGATCAAAACTTGCACCTTCCAGCTCTGGCATCACCTCATAAGTCAGAAAATCACCATCCGCATCATGCCCAGAGACCTGAAAACTGATGAGATCCCCTTCGTGTGCCATGAGACTGGGTAATGGATCCAGGACCGGTACATCGTTCACTCCTGAGATGTTCAAACTTACAATTGTCTCTGCGGAGTCAGAAATGCCATCACTGACTTTGAATGTAAAAGAATCCACGCCATGGTAGTTGGGATCGGCCGTATAAATGCAATTTTCCTGCGAACAGGTGAGAGTTCCATGGGATGGATTTGTGGTAATCGCATAAGTCAGCAAGTTACTATCGATGTCTGTTCCCACAAGCGTCATCACCTGATGGGTGTCTTCAGTCATCATGACATTTTGGCTCTGAGCCATGGGAGCATCATTCACACTTCGAACCACCAAATGAATCTTGCCTGATGCAGGCTCTGAGTTCCCGTTGCTCACTTCAAACGTGAAGCTATCTTCGCCAAAAAAATTCAAATTGGGTTTGTAGATATATTTTGCAACGTTTGCATCAGAAGTCACCTTTTCAAGCGTTCCATGATCTGTATGATATTTTCCGTCATCTCCCAAAGGTAAGTTGATGGTATAAATGAGTTGAGTTAGATTTTCTGCTGTTGCATCCAAAATAACTTCTGTGGTTGTTTCTTCATCAAGGCTGATGGACTTCGAACTCACTTCAGGACTGCTTGAAATGTTCAGTAATCCAATCGCATCAAATGGAATACGAATAAAACCAAGCGCATAGGCTGGCGAATTTTCTTCGAGCTGAAAATTGTGATTGGCCACATCCACGAAATACGGATCTGTATTGTGAAGATTATGATTAAATTCGATATAACTATTCCACGATTGAGTTCCATAGTTTTGGTACATGTCATTCACATCAAAGAAAATATTTCTCGCGACAACGGTGCCTTCTGGAACCAATCCAGAAGAGGTGGTTAACCCCGCTCCTTCAGGATAATAAAGGCTGTAAGGATCCCGAGTTTGAAGCCCGTTTGCCAAAATCCCCAGCTTGGCGGCAATATTGGACCAAATTCCAAGCATGATTCCTGATTTTGTGTTCATTACAATATTATTTTCGATGATCGTGTTTCGTCCGCCGCCGATTTCTAGCGCACCACCCTCATCCTCGGTACGACCCGGCGAGATGGTGTTGAGAACGTTGCCAAATAGCGTCGTCCCAGGCGTTGCCTCATCAATGTAAATTCCATTAGCAAAATTATCTCCAGGAATTCCATAAATATCATGAATGTAATTGTACTTGATCATGGTCCCTCGAGCGTTCAAATCGCCGTAAACATAAATCCCGCCACCATCATTGGCAATCTTCATCACATCATAAATTTCGTTGTACTCTGCAATATGGTTATTGCCTGAAAGGAGAACGCCAAGATAGGGATCTTCATAAATCTCGTTGTGAGAAACATAACCGCTGTCTCCTACGAGATTAATGGGATGGCTTCCGGACTGGTTCATAATCCATCTCCCAGTACGATAAATTTTGTTACTCACTGCAAAATTTCGTCCACCGGTCAACGTCCCACGATTTTCATCAGAAAGAGAAATGCCAAAGGTGCCCACATCGTGAATCACCGAGTTGTAGATACCACTTGTATTTTCCTTATCCGCTTTGACCGCGCCTGCTCCAATGTTCCGAATCACTGAATTCACAATACTAATATGATCTGATTCCGAAAATTGAATGGCATTGCCGCGCGTATACTCAAAAGTTAAATTGCGAAGCATGATGTTGGAGCTTTTATTGATTCTCACCAAATTATCATTTGCCATCGAAACCGTTGCTTTTCCCGTGGATAAATTCGCTGGCGGCAAAAAGTAAAGTATTCCGGTTTTGCGATCTAAATAATATTCTCCTGGCGTATCCATCCCTTCCAGTACATTTTCAAAATAAAACCACTGATCTTTTCCATATCCTTCCACTGAATTAGGCGGATCCAGCGTGATCGTATGATTCACGGAATCAATCGACTGTACATGCTGACGTTGATCTCGCCAATCATATTTGAACCAGCCATGAACCCAAATATCTGCATTCGTCATGTTCCAATTGCCAGGCGCCTCGTCTGTTCCATAACCTAGAGTCACCTTGCCTTCCGTCGATACTGAAGTAATGGTAAGATTTCCTTCTGGTGGATACTTTGCTAGGGTCATGGGTTTGCCATTAAAAAAAAGTTCGAGGGGAACTGACCCTCGCGGCGGAGCACCAAAAAGCGCTCCGTAATCCGCAATGGGCGGTTGAAGCGATGAAAGATTGATCTGATAAACCTGATCTCGAATCGAATCATTCAACCGATCAAGGATGCCTGAATCCGTTACCTTTTCAAAGCCAGTGATTTCCTGGCCTCCAGTAATCACTGATTCTTCATTGTTATACCCACTAAAAATTGTTGGGCTTTGTATAGTACCGCTATCCATCCCGCTTAAATAAAGAGGCTGGTTCCTAAAATATTCGCCCCCACGAATCCACACCATAACAGGTGCTGTGAGATTAGGATTTGCATTCCGATAGACACGAACAGCGCTTGCAGCTTGTTCCAAGGTTCCAAAGGGTTGATCGATAGTTCCTGCATTCGAATCGCTTCCATCAACCGCTACAAAAAATTCTTTAGCATAGGCTCTTGATAATGTGGAGAAGCTTTGCGGCTCTGAAACTACCGTATTTCCGGTCCTATCTTTTGAAATCACACGATAATAATAAGTGGTTCCGGACTTCAAATTTGTAAGTGTCACCGCATGCGGAATGCCCATGGCATGATCAAGTTCGGTTTGCATACCATAATCAGGCGTCTCGCCATATTCGATGTAACTGTCTGCAGGTTCCGTAGTATTCCATTGAATGGTGGTTGTATCAAAATAAATAAAGCTTGGCGCGAGCTCTTTAATCACAGGTGCATCATGATCCTCTGCCACCTGAATATTCATAGGTAGTGGGGCATATTCTTTGCCCAAACTATCTTTCAAATATATGTAATACATGTACGACGTCCCAGACTCAAGCCCAGTAATTGGGAATGAATGATCCGTTCCCTGTGCAGAACCTTCACCTGGAATGGCTGCAAATGAAGTGCTAGCATCGAGTGAAATTTTAATGGATCCTTCGATTTTGGTATGTAATGAAAGAGTAGTGTAAGATGCCCAGCTCGGAAGAGTTTTAGTTGCCGTGAAATCTTGAATAATCTCTGACGCATCTCTTTCGCTTGGTTCTGCAATTGCAGAGTCTAGATTCGTCGATGATGAAAGAGGTTCTGTTGCAGCAAGAAACGCAAGATCATTCGTTGGCGTTGAGCTCGCTGATGAAGTGGCGGCTGATTCCGAATCCGCTGTCAGAGGATCCACAACAGCTTTTGGTGTCGTATCCGTAACCAGGCTGAGATCCGCAGAAAAACCACAAGGCGTTTCGATTCCGCATTGAAAAGCAAAAATAAAAAGAGTTATCCATGAAGCAATGATTCGGGAATCTTTAGCTCGCACCATAGATGTTTTATCTGACTTTCTTTCATCGCGATTTTTAAGAAGTCTCCTTCCATGAGAATCTTCCTATATAAAGAGTGCTTTCAGAAACTATGTTTTACAACATTCTATTTATAGTAATCGTTAATTTGTTGGACTATACGTTGTCTGATGAAATCCTTAATAATGTAGGAATGCGATGAAAGATTGTTTTGATGCTTTTATTATTCTTGTTCTGTCAGATCAAAACGAGGAAAAAAATGGAGGAAAATTTCTAGCATCACCACTTGCATTGATTATGCTCACGAATTTTATAATGCTGTGATGACGCAATGCTTCAACATGATGGTAATGATGCAATAAATGCTCTGAGGCTATCAGGGTTTATCTCAAAGAAAACCTAAATCATCATTTCTCTTCGAGTTTGGCTTTGATCTTTTGATTGGTGCAATTGCCAACGTAATTCCCGTTTGCATCTTTGTGGCAGGGTTGTTTAAAAGCAGATGCTTTTGTAACTTTGTTGGAAGCATGTTTCTTGGGTTGAACCACTTTTTTGACTGCAATTGGAAGAGGCAGGCCTTCTTTTTCATCCAAGAATTTTATCTCGAGACTTTCCACCTGATATTCTAATCCTTTGATTCTCTTGAACTCCACCAAATTTAACCCACGCTTCCAGAGCGAGGGGTTGGTAAAAATATAGAGAACTTTCTTTTTGGTTTCTTGATTCGAGATTCCATAATCGCCATACAGTTTCACAGTACCAATCCGGTTGATAAAGATTTCCCCCTCATCCTCGTGAGTTGTCCCTCCGGACATTCCAACTATCATCACTGAATCTTTGGCTGCACTTGGCCTATAGACCGGAAAGATCAGCTGTTGAGCCCCTGCATCCCGCCCAGGCACTGTAAAAGGTTCAGGCACCACATTATCAGAAGTCGCGGAGTCTGGCGCTGTCGGATTATCTAGCTCATCAATATGAATCGTGGAAATCAAGGCTTCCGAAATGAGATCATTATCCCGAGCTGTAAATTTAAAATCATAGGTCCCGGCAGCTTTAGGAATCCAGATAAATTGTCCGGTTTTCCCATCAAAGCTGACTCCATCCACTGCTGGGGAAATATCATAAGCAATTTCATCCCCATCAGGATCATGCGCAGTGACGATAAAACTGATCATAGTTCCGACAAAACTATTTTGTGAAGGAATCAAATCCAAAACAGGAACATCATTCACAGCTTCAATGTTAAAATTCACAGTTGCTATGGATGAGTCTACCGTTCCGTCATTCACTTTAAATGAGAAGGCATCCATGCCGGTGTAATTGGCTTCCGGGGTATAAACATACTTCGTTCCCGTAGTATCTCCTGCGAGTTTTTCTAAAGTACCGTGAGCAGGATGGCCAAGCAAGATATAGCTCAGAGGATTTCCGTCGGCATCGGTACCCGCTAATGTGATGGTTTGCGTGGTATCCTCATTCAGCGTTACATTTTGCGGCAATGCCTCCGGTGCAGAATTAGGTACAGCAGGAGGCTCGCTGACTACGATCCGAATTTCTACAGAATTCGATGTCAGATCCTGATCTTTAGCTGCAAACCGTAACTTGAAATCGCCCGCTTCCGTCGGACTCCACTCAAAATCTCCTGTTTCCCCATCCCATATGGCGCTGTTAGGTAAGACATCTTGAAGAAGATAGGTCAATCTGTCTCCATCTGCGTCCGTAGCGCTAAGAGTAAAAGTCACTTTCTCTCCGACTTTAATACGCAGGAGAGAATCTAAAACAGACTGAGCAGGTACTTTTAATTCCGGAGCATCATTCACAGCAGTCACATTGATAGTAATCATGGCAAGTTCAGAGTCTACGGTTCCGTCATTCACTTTAAAGCTAAAATTATCGGCACCACTATAATCAGCATCCGGCGTATAAATAAATTGGGTTCCAGTCGTATCACCGTCTAGTTTTGTCATCTTTCCATGCGCTGGATTTCCGACAAGCACATAGGTCAGCGCATTTCCATCCGCATCGGTTCCACCAAGCGTGATTGTTTTTGAAACGTCTTCTGTCGCATTCACATTTTGTACTGTAGCTACGGGCTTAGTATTAGAAGACAGAGGCGGCGTCACTTCCGCATCCACTTGAATCGTAACTTCCTGAGGATCTGATGATGAACTGGCATCATGAGCAACAAATCTTAAGGTGTAGGTGCCTGCCGTGTTGGGGATCCAGACAAATTCTCCAGTGATTGCATTCAGGGTTGCTCCCGATGGCATCGCTCCCAATAATTGAAAACTCGGAGAGGTTCCATCTAGATCTGTCGCACTTAATGTCAGTCTAACCTCTTGCCCCACTGTTCCATGCCAAGCAGGTACAGGATTTAAAACTGGCACATCATTCACGGTCTGGATCGTTAGATTCACGACAGCGGTTGCAGAATCGATTGTCCCGTCGTTGACTTTAAAGCTAAAGGAGTCTGTCCCATTGTAATTCGCGCTTGGCGTGTAAACGTATTTTGCACCGGTTGTATCGCCATCGAGTTTTGCAAGTGTACCGTGTGCAGGATTTCCAACAATCGAATAAGTCAGCGCATTTCCATCTTCATCTGTGCCCGCGAGAACAACCATTTGCTGGCCATCTTCTTTTAACGTTAGAGTTTGTGAGTTTGCAGTTGGAATGTCATTGATTGGATCCACCAAAATAGAAACTATGGCCACATCTGAATCTGTTCGTCCATCATTGACTTTGAAGCTAAAGGAATCAGCTCCGCTAAAATTCGCATCGGGTGTGTAGATATATTTCAGACCTTTTGAATCGCTGACATCTTTTGCTAAAGAACCATGAGCAGGATATCCGACGATAAAATAATTCAAATCATTTTCATCAACATCAGTACCAGAAAGAGAAATCACTTGTTGACGATCTTCATCTAGACTGACGGTTTGAGCTAAAGCTGCGGGCGGATGATTGATATCCGCTTGAGGAGCTTTAACCACAATTTTGATCTCTACAGGATCGGACATCAAAGTCGCATCTTTCACCTCAAAAAGTAATTCCACATCTGAAGCAACTTCGGGTACCCATATAAACTCTCCTGTTTTTGCATCTAAGGTCGCTCCCTCCGGCAGTGCATTTCGGACCAGAAAGACCAGATTATCTCCATCCACATCCTGAGTAAGCAGCGTAAAACGAACCGTCTCACCCGCTTGGATATTAAGAAGCCCCTCAAGAATTGCGGCATTGGGAACGAGCAAGACCGGTGCATCATTCACAGCTGCCACATTCAGACTGACTGTAGCAACCGCAGAATCTACGGTGCCATCATTGACCTTATAGCTAAAACTGTCTGAGCCGTTATAGTTTGCATCAGGCGTATACGTGCAACCATTGCCAGCGCAAGCGAGTTTACCCTTACTAGGTTGCGTGGTAATGATATAAGTGAGCGCATCTCCCTCCTTATCATTTCCAGTCAATGTGAAGGTCTTCACCTCATCTTCAGTGACATCTGGAATCGCGACCAGCGTTGCAGTGGGCGCATCATTGACTGCTGCCACTGTGAAATTCACTGTCACTAAAACAGAGTCCGAAATTCCATCATTAGTTTTATAAACAAAGCTATCATTTCCGCTAAAATCGGCACCAGGTGTATACGTACAATTGATCGAAATACATTTTAAAGTTCCATTGAGAGGATTTGTGACAATGATGTAAGTTAATGGATCACTTTCAGCATCACTGCCTGTTAGAGAAAAAGCTTTTGGCGAATCTTCATTGACCCCGCTCAAGGATGTCAAAGTTCCTACCGGCGCATCATTCATAGCCGAAATGGTTATCGAAACCGTTGCATTTGCAGAATCAATTGTCCCGTCGTTGACTTTAAAGCTAAAGGAGTCTGTCCCATTGTAATTCGCGCTTGGCGTGTAAACGTATTTTGTTCCGGTCGTATCACCCTCAAGTTTCGCAAGAGTGCCGTGCAAGGGGCTTCCAATAATTGCATATGTTAATGGATTCCCATCAAGATCCGTTCCTGCAAGCGCGATCAGTTGTGTACCGTCTTCATTAAGAGACACTGTTTGTGCAGTTGCAACCGGCGCATCATTCACGGCAGCGACGGTAAAATTTACCGTCATGATGGCAGAGTCTGCGGTGCCGTCATTGACTTTATAAGCAAAATTATCATTCCCATTAAAATTAGCGGTTGGCGTATACGTGCAATTTCCTGATGCACAGCTGAGTGTGCCATGAGCCGGTTGATTGATCAAAATGTAAGTAAGCGCGCTTCCTTCGACATCGCTTCCGGTTAATGTAAAAGTCTTTGCCGTATCTTCACTCACTCCGCTTAATATCGTAAAGGTTGCCACTGGTGCGTCATTGACAGCACCCACTGTGAAATCCACAGTCATCACTGCAGAATCTACGGTGCCGTCATTCACCTTATAACTGAAACTGTCTGCTCCGCTGTAATTGGCGCTCGGTGTGTACGTGCAGTTTGCTCCAGTGCAAGTGAGCGTGCCTTTCGTCGGCTGAGTCACAATCGTGTAAGTGAGAGTACTGCCTT
>CAZOOM010000072.1:0-14147 GCA_964581425.1 uncultured bacterium
GCCCTAGCACGACGCGGTCTTTCCCCACTTCGCGGCGAATCCTGGCCGTTGATTCTTTGACAAAAGATCGCGGTGTCCAGTCTCCGTTAAAGCGGCAGATTTCAAAAAGAAAATTTGCGAGAATCTTATGTCCAAGCGGCGTGTGCACCACTTCAGGATGAAATTGAACGCCGTACATCTTTCGTTTGGGATCCGCGACTGCGGCGATTGGAGCATTGGAAGTGTGTGCAAGACGGACAAAGCCTTCAGGCATCGCTTGAAGTTTATCTCCGTGACTCATCCAACAAACGATTTTGGACGGAAGCGATTTAAAAAGTCCGGCAGGCTTATCAATATGAAGGTGGGAAAAACCGTACTCTCTTTTATTTGACTTGTGAACCTTGCCGCGAAAAACATGAGCCATGAGCTGCAAACCGTAACAGATTCCAAGAATGGGAATTCCCATTTCAAAAATTCTACGATCTGGAATCGGAGCTTTGGGCTGATAAACACTAGCCGGAGATCCTGCTAAAATAATTCCAACCGGATCCTCTGCTTGAATTGCAGTAAACGGCGTGTGGTATGGAACTATTTTACAATAAACATTCTGCTCGCGAACGCGGCGGGCAATGAGTTGCGTATATTGCGATCCAAAATCAAGAATGATGAGGGTTTGATTCATAAGCAAGTGCACCAGAGCACTCGAAACAAGAGCACAAAATATGAATCCTGTGCACTTGTGCTCCAGTGCTCCTGTATCCTTTTATTTGCCCATTCCCACGCGCTGCGCGGCCTGGAAAAGTTTGCCTTCTGTTTTGATTGCAGGAGCAATCACAATTTCGGTTAATTGCATTTCGCGCA
Organism: uncultured bacterium; assembly: GCA_964581425.1. Taxonomy (GTDB): domain Bacteria; phylum Omnitrophota; class Omnitrophia; order Omnitrophales; family Aquincolibacteriaceae; genus CAZOOM01. Next base: position 841 of record CAZOOM010000072.1, read on the forward strand.
TGGTAGCGGCTCCCACGTTCCCCATGCAAGTACGAAGCGCACCCACTAAATTTTGCGTTCCGTCATCTAAAACAGCAGGTCCATAAAGTATTTGCTCAAGAGTCCCGGTGGTTCCAACACGGATTCGGGTTCCTCGAGGAAGATTCGCGTGAGGCGTTGCCATTCCCCAGTGATATCCACGTCCCGGAGCTTCTTTGGCACGAGCAAAAGCAGATCCAACCATCACTGCATCTGCCCCTGAAGCAAAGGACTTGCAAATATCTCCGCCAGTCGACATGCCTCCGTCAGCAATGATAGCAACGTGGCGACCTGTTTTCTTTTCATAAACTTCGCGAGCCGCTGCACAATCCGCAATAGCGGTAACTTGAGGAACACCGAGGCCAAGAACGCCACGTGTGGTGCAAGCCGAACCAGGACCGATCCCCACTAAAATTCCCGCACATCCGGTTCCAGCAAGTTCATACGCCACTTTGTAGGTCACACAGTTTCCAAGAATCACTGGAAGCTTGATTGATTTACAAAATTTATGAAAATCCACAGTCTTGTAAGCGCTTGAAATGTGCTTCGTGGTTGTGACTGTTGACTGAACCACAAATACATCCGCACCCGCTTCTTCAGCAATCTTTCCAAATCGTTCGGCTCGTTGGGGAATGGCACTTACCGCACACGGAACTTTGGCTTTCTTGATTTGCCGAATCACTTTCGCAACCAGTTTTTCCTTGACCGGTTCTTCGTATAATTTCTGAACCAGTTTCGTGGCTTGCTCAGGGGTGGCTTTTTCAATATCATCAAGGATGGCTTCGTAATCTTCGTACCGGACGTAAATCCCTTCCAAGTTTAAAACAGCAAGCCCGCCAAATTTTCCCATTGCGATTGCAAACTTGGGATCCACCACTCCGTCCATTGCTGATGCCAGAAATGGAATTTCAAAATTCAAATCCCCAAGAGGAAATTTGATGTCTACTTCATCAGGATTGATCGTCACGTCTCCAGGGACAAGAGCAATTTCATCAAAACCATAAGCGCGGCGCGCTTTGCGATCACGACCGATAAAAAGCGACATACAAGACTCCTTTTTAATTCAAAGTAATAGAAATTAAGTGCTGATTCGTTTGATTGTTTGGATTCAAATAAGAAGTATTCAAGACAAGAATTTCCACTGAAGAAATGCTGATTTTTACCACATTTAACGGGGATTTGAACTGTGAGCTTAGTGCCATGCCGTATATTACAAAAGAGACTATAGCTTGTCAACGACCCGAAAATAACCTGAAACACACCAAGTGAAAAGTGAAGAGTGAAATGTGAAGTGTTATTAGAAAGATAACTCTATTGACTGCTCGGCTTTAGCATAGCTCTTCACGGTTCACTTTTCACGCTTCACCATCGGTGTCAGCGCTTAGCGGATCGGGCGGACTCGTAGTTCTCGCGGCACCAGGTTATGGTCCGTCGAAGTCCCTCTTCGAGCTGGACTCCCGGATCAAATTTCAAAATATCACGGGCCTTGGAAATATCCGGAATACGAACAGGGGTATCTTCGTAACTCATTCCATAATAGTCCTTATACGGAACCTGTCGAATCTCAGACTTACTGTGCGTGACCTTCTTGATAAGCTGGGCAAGGTCGGTAATGGTCCATGGCCTTGGGTTTCCGATATTAAAAATTTGGCCTTCGGCCTGTTTGACTTCAGAGGATTTCACAATGCCTTCCACCGTATCCCCTACATAAGTAAAGCAACGCACTTGAAGACCGCTTCCGTGGACCGTCATAGGCTCATTTAAAAATGCCTGTCGAATAAACTGAGCGACCACAGTCCCATAAGCTTGTTCATTAATACGAGGCCCGTACGTGTTGAAAAATCGAAGTGTGACCGTTGGAAGGCCCTGCGCGTGATAATTGAGAGCCATGTGCTCATCAATGGCTTTACTTACAGCATAAGACCAGCGATTAATTGTAGTGGAACCAAGCAAGCGATCACCATCTTCGCGGTAAGGAACCGCCGTACTTTTCCCATAAACTTCAGAAGAAGATGCCAAAACGATTTTTTTCTTAAATTTATTAGCAACACGGAGCACACAGCCTGTGCCTTCCACATTCACGATGATGGATTGAAGAGGATTTTTAACAATATGCTTCACGCCAACTGCAGCTGCAAGATGGAAAATCAGATCCACATCACGAACGCATTCTTCGACCTTGCGCTCATCAAGAATACTGCCCTTCACCAGTCGAAACCGCTTGTTCTTGATATGATGAAGAATGTTTTCTTCAGACCCCGTGGTTAAATTATCCAGGCAAATAACGGCATCACCGCGGCGCAAACAAAAATCCACAAGATGAGAACCGATAAATCCCGCACCGCCTGTGATTAATACTTTCTTCATAGAATCATCCAAATTTTAAAGTAAGCAGAACCCGGTAACCAGTTGCCAGAGCCATAAAGCGGGTAAAAGCTTGAGTCATTACTCCTAGCTCTTGATCTGGGGTTACTGGTCACAGGTTACTGGTTACTGGTTTTTTAATATTAAATAGTTGCCGACTTATTCTTGACTGTCTTTGGCCGCTTCTTTTCTCCGTAGTAGCGGTAATAATCCCGGTTGGAAAGTTCGACTTCCGGAGTCGCATGATTCAAAATAATCCCCTTCACTTTAACACCGGCCAAATCCAGTTCTTCTTTGGCGCGAATCAAGGACCGCCGCGCCGTGAAGCCTGATCGGTAAATGAAAAAAGTCACATCGGCCAAAATGCCGAGCGTTCTGGCATCGGTTACCGGAAGCACCGGTGGCGTATCCAAAATAATGTAGTCATATCTTTTACGCATGTCTGAAAGAAAACTCTTCATCAAATCAGAGGCCAATAGTTCTGCTGGGTTTTCTGTGGACTGGCCGGTTGGAATGATTTCTAAACGATCCAGCATTTTAGTTGCCACAACGCGATCCCAGTTCGATCCTTCACCTACCAAAATATCTCCCATCGTACTTTTGATATCATTCGAGGAAGCCATGTTCATCAGGAAATCCGCCAGTCCAGGATTTCGCTTGAGTCCAAAAAGACGATGCACCACCGGACGTCGCAAGTCAGCATCCACTAACAACGTTTTTCGCCCGGCCTGGGCTAAAGAAATGGCAAGATTTGCAGAAGTTAAGGATTTTCCTTCTTGCGGCCCCGTACTTGTGATCATGAGCACTTTACCGCCTTCACCCGGTTGTTTTTCGAGCATAAACTCAATAAAGGTTCGTAAAATTCGGTAGGCTTCAGCCAGGGTTGAAAAAGTGTCCTGGTTCATAATAAGGGATTCTGAATTAGGCGCTGCACCAATCCTCTTTTTAATAATCTGGATGACCTGCCGGTCAATTCTCCACCACTGAATGTCCTGAGCTGAGGAGTCATAATACGGAACCACGCCCACAACCGGGATACGAATCGTGCGCTCAACGTCTTCAATCGTACCAATCGAAGTATCTAAACTCTCAATCGCGAAAGCCAAAATCACACCCAATAAAATTCCAGCGAGCGCACCCATCATCTTGTTAAGATTTTTCTTAGGCGCAATGGGGACTTCAGGAACACTCGCCTGCTCGACCACCACCACATCACTGACAGTCTCGGCTTCAGAAAGCCGCGCATTTTCATATTTATCTTTCATGGTTCGATACGCACGGTCATTGATTTCAAGATCCCGCTGGAGTCTGGCCAACTCAAGTTCGTTGGAGGGCAATCCGCGGATATTTTTCTTAGCATCTTCGATCATGGCATCGAGCTTGCCAATATCAGGATGCTTCTCGGTAAACTGTTTTAAAAGTTGGGCGCGCTCATTTTCAAGTTGCGATAAACGGTTCTCCATCCCAATTGCAATCCCAAAGGCCCGTCCAGATTCCCGAAATTCCTGGATCTTGGTTTCCGTGCTGCGAAGATTTTCTTCAAAAAAAGTAAGCTGTTTTTCCACAAATTGACGAAGCTGGCGCGCCTGTCTTGTTTTTTCAAGCAAATCTACTTCTGAAAAAACCTCAGCAGTGGTATTGGCTATCGAGGCACAAAGATCCGGATCCGAATGATGCACTGTCACCGTTAAAATTTCTGTATCCGGTGAGCCGTGGGCTTCGATCGTTCCTCTGATTTCTTCTGCTTTTTCAACAAGGTCGGCTTTTTTGGATTTTGCATTTAAAAGTCCGAGCCGAAGCACCACGCGCTCCATGACAGGCTGATTGGTAATCGAACTTTCATACATGGCCATGGCATTCGGACTGCCATAAAAATAACTCTGGTCAAGTCCGAGAGCACTTCTCGCCTGATTTTGAGAAATCTTAACGCTCGAAGAGGCCTCATAAACCGGCGGCAAGGAATTGGTGTAGGCAATTGTTCCGCTCAAGACCGAAATAAAGGTGAGTAGAATAATGATACGGCGCTTGATCAGAATCCGCCAGTAATCCCCCAATGTAAGTTCATAACGACTCGCATCCAAAGAAATGGAAGGAGAGGGATGAGGGGTCGCAACACTATCAGGCATGAATCATCCTGTTTGGTTCTGGAACTTCTAAGGAATCAGAATCCCTTGATTTCCTGTCATGACAAAATTTAACTTCAACTCCAAATCAGATTCACTAGCTTCCCACCCCCAAAAGGGGTCATTTGGAGAAATCCGGCAATTTTTAATTTCTCTTGTCCTGCGCCGTACGAATGGCGCTTCGCAAGACAAAGAAATTGACCGCACTCGTAAGACTTGGATCCACCACACTGTCCAAAAAGTCGTTGTAATCTCCGAGAAAATCCCGTCCAACGTACAAAATATCGTTGGGCATAATATCCAGATTTTCGCTGATCATTCCCTTCTTCAACACATTAGCGGCATTGGCCCCAATAACTTTGACTTGGGGCGTTTTGTGAATATCGCCACGAATAATCATCACCTTTCCAGTCCTGGCTTCCTTAGTAAATCCCCCGGCAAGTCCGATAGCTTCCACCAAGGAAATAGATTCTTGATAACGATACACTCCAGGATTTTGTACTTCACCAAGAATGACAAATTTCCGCCCGCCAAAACCTTCCAAAGAAATCGTGACTTGAGGATCGCGAATATAATCTGCAAGCTTTTCAGTTAACACTTGCCTGAGCTCGACCAAACTTAACCCCACCACTTCAACGTCACCCGCCAGAGGAAGAGAAACGCGTCCATCAGGACGTACCGCTGTTCTTTTAGAAAGATCTGGATTTCTCCACACCTCGATACTTAAAACGTCTCCAATGGAAAGATGATATTCAGGAAGAATATCGCGCGTTGAAAACGCCTGTTTTCCAAGCAGGGCCATACCGCTTGCTTTGGTCACCTGAACCGCACCATTTTGAAGAACCTCTGTCCCCTCTGGAAGCGGGGCCCGGTCAACCTTCTGCTGTTTTTTTCTGGCTTCGTACGAAGTGCGTAAATCTTCAAGCGATCTCTTATCAGAATCCAGTTCCTTGCGAAACCGATCTGCATCCATCATCAGCGTTTTTAATTCTGCTTCTTTTTCACGAAGACGAATTTCATCCTGACCGCGTTTTCGGTCAAGCTCAGTTTCAAAAAGTGCCTGCCTTTGGCTGAGTGAATTGAGTTTCTCTTGAAGTTCCCGGCGCTCGACGTCCATCGTATCCGAGAACTCTCTCCAGATTTTCTGATTAGAGTTTTTAATTTCTTCGCGTTCACGGTTGATCTGCTGCTGAAGAGACTCAATTTTGTAAGTCAAATCCTGGGTGCGGGCTTCCTTCACATGGATTTGCTCTTCCTGAGTTTGGAAGTATTGATCCTCCGCCACGTCAGCAAATAAAAGCGCCTGTGGAATCGCGGAGAAACTCCAAAAAAGAAGGGCAAGAAAAGTTATTGAAAACGAAAATTTTTGCTTTGTCATCTCAAGTCACGCATTGGTTTCATGCATTGATAGTCTAATAACACACGTATTGTATCAGATAATAAATCGTCCTAAACGCCTCAAATCTTTACTGTTACTCCTTGCGTATGAAGCAGATAGGTTCGGAAGTCGTTGTTGTCAGTAGAATCAAATCACAGTAAAATGCCTTCACGAAACGAGGTGGCTATGAGTCAAAAAATTTCCTTTCTTCTTTTACTGATAACAGGAACTCTGCTATCAGCTCCACTTTGGGCCAAGAGTGATGACAATAGTTCGATGTCAGCCGCTAGAACCACTTTACTTAGACAAGCAACAGGCTCTTTATCAACGTCGGTCAGTCCTGCAAATCCAGGCTACAAAACTTACGTCGAGAGTGTTTTAAATATTTCAAGCGACTCCGCCTCTAGCGTCACTAATAAGCAATTTCAGCAGCCCATTGTGACCGGCCCGATCGAAGATCCTCTGCTTACGGATCTAAAAAAAAGTCAAAGCCTGAATTTAGACGACAAGTCTCGCGTCAAAACCCGAGAAGAGAATAAAAGCCCGCTTCAAAAGTCTCTGGACACTCGCTTGAGAGGTCAGGAAGATTTTTATCAACAGGATAGAGAAAAAGCTAATCGTGAATACGAAGAAAATCAAAAACAAATGCAAGAAAAAGCCCTGCTCATGAAGTCCGAATTGGAAGCTCAGAAAAAAACAGAGCCCCGCAAACCAGGAAGCAAATTAAATCCGTCACTGGCCAACAACCCTTTTTATTTCAGCGAACAAGAATCTGTTCAGTTCAGTGACATGCTTCCTTTAATCATCAGCAGGTTGACGCAGCGAGGATACACGCGCCTGGAAGCTGAAAATATGCTGGAAAATACCGGGAGTACCGAAAATGCAGTCCTGGCCTTGATGGATCGTGAAGGATTCAGTTACGGTGATGCCGTTGATGTGATTGGAGTACAAGCCTCCAATGAGCAGTCACCCTCTAACCAGGAATCATAAGTTTTATCGGCTTTTATCTAGGCTTCGTATCATCAAATTTGGGGCCTGAAGGGGAAGGATTAATTTTTGTTTGAGAGTTTTCAATAAGCTCTTTAAATAAAATTTCTTCGGTGGTTTCTTTTTTCTTAATCTTTTCGGCTTTCTTTTTTTGATCTTCGAGACTCTTCAGCTGCAAATACCAGATAAAATAAAATGCAACCACGGCAAGGCCAATAAATACTAAAATAATAAATATAATTTTCCAGGCCACCGATGCAGGAATCGCCCCTTTTAAATTACGAGAAATAAGTTCAGGCTTAAACCCTTTTCCAATAAATCCCATGCTGGCGCTTTCCCCATCACCCAGCTTCATAATACTATGATCCCCTGTTGCCTCGAATACCAATCGCCTCAACGCCACAAGATCAAGCTCAATCTCTTTCAGCTTTTGTTTGTTCTCATGGAAAACTGAGATGTGTTGGTCCGGAGTCAACTTGGAGTCATTTTGCGATTCAAAAATCTGCGTCAACAGAACCTCTGTATTTTGAATGAGCAGCCTGGCTTTACTCTCATACCCGGTTCCCTCTACTCGCTCCATTAATTTTGCAGCCTCTTGAGAAATTCCGTTGAGCTGGTCTTGCGGAATGAGCCAGATATCTTCCACCACAATGGTCTTAACTACCGATTGGCCTGGGTCAAGAAGTACCTCCTGTGTCAAATAATAAGCACTTTTGTCAGCATCAAAAGCAATTTGAAGATCTTCTTTAGAAATAATGTGCTGCGGTAAAATTTCTGCAGGCAGCGCTGCTTTTAAAGGATATTTCTGCTGGAACTTTGAGGAAGGATTGACCACCATGATTTTTAAAACCATCTTCTTCACATCGGATTTGTCATCAGGATTTGTATTCTCGCTCGATTTGGCATCAACCAGACCCGTTGTTTCAGATGAACGGGCTTTGATCGTCTTAGCGGAATCTTGATCCTGAGTATCAGCCGCCTTCAGCCACGAAGGATAAGAGCAAATTAAAATTGCCAAGAAAAGAAATGAGGAGAGAAAACCTTTTGCGGATGGTTTTCTTGGAAAAATATTTATTTCTTTGAGCTGGGGTTTTCGAACCATGTTGTCATCACAGGTTTATCCTGTGCCTTTTCCAATATTTCTTTGGTTGTACTTGCTGCTGCTTCTGTTGCGATGACCATGTTCTGAATCTCTTTAGCGGTTTGCTGCTGAGCTGCAATCGAGGAATAAACCGCATCCATGTTAATGCCCTGACGACCAGCCACTTGCCTTACTTCACCCATCACATCAAGCAAGGCATCGTGAACGCTTGAAATCGTCACAGCCTGCGCACCACCGTCCCCTTCCGCTCCTCCAGTTAAAACGGAAATCGAACTCTTTAAATTAGACATTAAAGCGGTAACATCCCCTAGTTGAGCACCAATACTTCGGTCAGAGTTTCCAAGAGATCCTTTGATGCCTTGAACTTCTTGCCAAACCCGGGTCGCTTCTGCCGATGCCCTTTGAGCAAAACTCTGAGCATTGACCACCGCTGCGCTCATACGATCATCTTTAGCGGTCGGCGTCAAGACTTGCAGGATCATGGAATCCATAAATCCATTCACGCTTTCTTTAACAATAACGGTATATTCTCCCGTAGCATAAGTCGTTGGGATTTTGAAATCATAATTGTAGATTCCGGTGGCTCCGACTTCTTTGAGAGCGCCGGCGCTAACTATCTGCTTATTGGTAGGGTCATAAATATCAACTGTAGGTGTCACACCTGTGTCAAATTGAAATCGGATTTGGGTCGTGTCACCAAGATAGGCTTTAGAGGTTCGCTGAAGCATGCGTCCCTTTCCACCTTTTGTTGCAGCACCACCGCCTGAATTCTGACGAATCAAATCCGGAAGTTTGTTCTGCACTTCATCTAAGATGGTAACTTGATCCGCTTTCTGATCGGCTATTTTTCCAAAAATGGAATTGGCACCGGCTGCATCCGAAACATCACCTAAAGTCTCTTTCATTTTTTGCATTTTCCCAAAAACGGAGTCCGCCGCTGAATTGTCGGTTGCCGCACCAATCTTATTATCCACGTTTGTCGCTGTGGCCTGAATCGCAGTCGTAGCCGCTTGAACCGCCTGCACTCCTGAAATAACCTGCTGCGTGCTTGCCTGAGTTCTCATATCGAGCGTAAATCCACCGATGCGATCACTTGATCCAAAATGGATAAGTGCCTTCCCGAAATAAGTTTTATTGGTATCCAGAGTGCTACCGGAATTATCATAAACAACTTTGTAAGACCCATTAGCGTCTTTACCATCGGGATCCGGCAATGTCAAAAGCAGATTATTGGTGACGCTGTCGTAAATTTTGATATCACCGGCTCCCAAAGATGCTGAAGTAATGACTCCATTTTGATCTTCAAGCCACCAGTTAAAGGTCACGCTTTTATCAGTATCATTATAAGCGTAATTCGATTTGACATTGACTTGTTTATTAATTTGGTCATGAACATCCAAAGTAAATCCACCGGTACGGTCGCGGCTTCCATAGCGAATGGAAGATTTCCCAAAATAGGTTTTCATAGGATCAAGGGTGCCGCCTGAATTATCGTAAGTTATTGAATAGGTTCCATTCGAATCTTCATCATCAGGATCAGCCAAAGTCAGCAAGGTATTTCCGTTTGCTGGATCAAAAATCTTAACGTCTCCTGCCCCCAGGTAACTTCCCGTATTAATGACTGTTCCGTGATCCTCAAGCCACCATTTGAAAGTAAACATCTGATTGGTATCGTCAAAAGAATAGTTGGTCACCACATTGACATTTAGATTCGCTTCATTTCGAACGTCCAGAGTGAACCCCGATACGCGGTCTTTGCCGGCATATTTAATGGTGGATTTTCCAAAATAAAGTCTTGCGGGGTCAAGCGTTCCGCTTGTGTTGTCGTAGGTAATCGTATAGGTTCCATTTGTATCTTCATCATCGGGATCCGTCAACGTCAATACCAGATTGTTTGTTCCGTTTTCATAAATTTTGACATCCCCCACCGCAAGAAGATTCGCATTTGTCACCAGCACTCCGCGAATTTGCAGCCACCATTTAAAGATATAAACCTGCGTCCTGTCATCGTAGGTATAGCTCGTGACCACATCCATCGGAAGCGACGCCGTCGCATCGTTCTGAATGAAAACATCAATGGCTTGATCTTGATCAGCAACCCAGCTGTCTTGAGTGTTGCTGGCATACCCGTTTTTACTCCATGTCGTGGTATAAGTTCCGTAAGGATAATTGCGCGTGACACCCGTAATCTGCGTCAACGAATCGTCCGCCACGAGCCAGCCTGTTGATTCACTGACACTTATATTTTGCACAAGCGAACTACTATCGGCATCACGAACTTTCCAAAGAGTTTGATACCATTTAACGGTAAAAGCCTGTGACTCCACAACAGTGGAAGGATGACCCGGGTCAAGATCCGTAATGCGTACTTTAACTTGAATATCTCGATCCACCTGAGGATTTTGTCCTCGAGCCGAGACAATATCTGGGACCAACCCCCAACTGTAATCTCCGGTATTTGGTGTGGTTGCCTCAACTGCGGTTGGTGCCACATAGCTATCGTTTTCTGCAAGATATTCAATTTTGACGTTATTCACTGTTCCGGTTGTGGTCCAAGTAATGTGATGTGTTGTTTCATAAACAGCCCAACTTGCAGACGAAATAGGCGCCGTAATTGCCAATTTAGGGGCAATGGAAAATGCTCCTGAAGATGCAGTTGTTGCCGGAGTGCCATTGGTTCTCACAGTAACATCGGTGACACGAATTTTGGCTCCAGTACCAATAGCATCAGGAACGGTCCAGTTGTGACTCTGGTTTACAGGCGTTGTGCCAGTACCGGAAAGTCCGGTTAGAGTCGCAATCTCAATCGCATCCGAGAAATTGCCAATTTTTGAATATTCGAGTTTTTGATCAGGAATCGTCCCTGTGCTTGTCCATTGAATCGTATAAGGATCCCCCACCAACAGTGCGCCTGGAGTTGTCACATTAAAAGATCCCTTGATTGAAAAATTTCCGCTGGAAATTGAATACGTTCGGCCAACCAAATTGCCAATATCACAAGGACCTCCGCTTGTGGAATCACAAATTAAGATTTTCCCTTTGGTCGTAATCGCATCGGCAACCGGGTTCCAGGTATAAGAATAGTCAAAACCAGCGGATTGAGGGCTGAATGCCGCTTGGATCAAGGTCCAGTTGACTCCATCATCGATTGAGTAAAAAATATCTCCTGATGAAACCGATCCCGTAAAGTTGAATGTGACAACCATACTGCCGCCCACAAGCACGGTCTCTCCTCCTGTGGGACCAAGAATCGAAATGCCACCCAAAGTAAAATTGCCACTTGTTTTTTGGTCCTGAGCCTCAACTGGCGATGGATCATCTGCATCACTAACGCGCAGCTTCACATTGTTACTTGTAAAATTGGGTACCCAAGAATAACTTCCTGATCCCACTCCCACATTGTGATTCGGCGTTGAATCAGTGATCGAAACGACATTTCCTCCAGTGGTATTATTAAAATTACCATCCTTGGCCACCTGGATTTTCACATTGCGAATCACATTTGCATTAGCTGGTAAGGTTGTCCACGTAACTGAATAAGGCTGACCTGAAGCGATGATAGCTCCTGCTGAAGGTGTCGTTAAACTCATGGCTCCATAAATGATGGCCGGCGAATCTGAATTATCCGTTGCAAGTTGAGTATCCCCTACTCCAGGAACATCTGGATCGGAAGCTCGAACTTTAAAATTGATCGTCGTGGACAAGGGCACGCTCGTGTTAAAACTCAGATTACTCGCAAGCGTTGAAGCCGTGATGGTTTGCGCATCAGAAAAATCCCCAGCCAGAGAAGATTCTAATTTCACATTGGAAAGACCTACGTGAGACCAGCCGACTGCCAACGGATCTCCGGCTTTCAAACGCGCAGCTGGATTATTAACTTGAATCGAAGAAATTGTGAAAGTGGCATTGGAATCGTCGTAAACCGAATTGTCCGAAACATCCATAATGCGAATTTTTAGGCCTGTCTTGGCATCCGCTAAAACAGGTGTCCACATGTAAGGTGATACTCCCGCATTCGTGGAATTGACGATTGTGGAAACAGGTGTGTTGGGATCAGAATCGTAGGTAATGATTTTTGCGTTGGCGATACTCCCTAACTTAATCCATTGCACCGCATGCGGAAAACCCACTGCCCATTTTTCTCCGCCGTTCGCTTTGGACAACGAAAACGATCCCGTAACTTTAAAACTTGGTGAAACAGCAGATCCAAAGGGCGTAAGATTATCCACGATCCGGATTTTGACACTATTCGAAACTGCTCCTGCTGGAACGCCCCAAGAAATGGGACTCGTGACCGGACCACCGTTTGATGCGCTATCAAGAACAATAATCTGCGAGCCTCCTGGCCACGTGCTGCCACCATCTGTGGAATATTCCACCTTAAAATCTCCGGACATAACCCCCTGAGTCGATGCATCGTGAGTCCAGGTAATATTAAAATTACTTCCAAAAGGAACAACTTGATTGAGAGTCGGAGCAGTGATCGTAACAGTTGGAAAATCAATCGTAAAAGGCTGCGACTCAGCCACAAAATTCGCATTCGTCGAGCTAACCAATCGAACACGCGCGCCAGTCTGAGTCGATCCAAAAGTTGGAATGGACGGCCAATTATATGTGGCCACTGCCGCGGGATCGATTCCCGTAGCGCCCGCCACTTGCGTCCAAGAAGTGCCATCCACGCTGTATTCAAGTTTCATATCCGTGGGAAAAGTTCCCGCCGCAGCAGCGGCGTCCCAAGTAATATTCATGGCGGTTGCGCCCATTCTCCACACCGAAACGCTGGTCGGCGCAGTAATCCCAAGCCGTGCAATTTTGAAATTCGCATCGGATTGATCCTGCAAAGTTGTCACAACACCAGCCGATTGAATCCGGACTTTCACGGTGTTGGACGGCACATTCGGCACTGTCCAAGTCTGAGCTGATATACCTGCGAGAATGAGCACTTCAACGGGGCTCAACTCTTTGGTGTAAATGGCGGCCTCATCGAGGCTGCCTTGAAATTCGGTTCCGCCTCCCACCGCAGCACCAAAAGTTAATGAGGAAGGAATGCTGGCGAGATTCACATTACCACTCACATCTAAGCTTCCATTTAAATAAATTTTGTCGGTTGTTGATGTCGAGTTATGCGTGACAACCACTTGCGTCCATTGTCCGGTAGGTGCAGTCGCTGTGGTAGTTAGAGAACTTGCTCCTGTAAAAACAATTTTACCCGTACTATTTCTTTGAATTAAAAACCCGCTCCCATTCATTAAGTTTTCCGCTGTTCCAATGGTTTTGATGGGATAAACCCAAAATGAATAACTGCTCAGAGTGCCTGCTCCGACTGGAATCGAAT
>CAZOOM010000073.1:0-14074 GCA_964581425.1 uncultured bacterium
ACCAGGCACTGGAAATTGAAATTACCTCAAATCGGCCCGATTGGCTTTCCCATATTGGAGTGGCGCGTGAAATCAGCGCACTTGAAAATATTTCATGCAAACCGCTTCCTAAAATTTCTCGCTATCCAGTAAAAAAAGACAATACCTGGACACTTAAGCTTGAAAATAAAGAGGGGTGCCCGTATTACACAGGCATTTATATTCAAGGCATCAAGAAAATCGAAACTCCTGATTGGATGAAAAAGCGCCTCCAAACTTGCGGGATGAGATCCATTTCCTTTTTGGTTGATGTCACAAATTACATTCTTTTGTTAACAGGCCAGCCGCTTCATGCCTTTGACGCGAATTTCCTGGAGGATCGACAAATCGTAATCCGAACCGCAAAAATCGGTGAAAAATTTGTAAGCCTCAAAGGAGATGAGGTATCGCTACAAGAAAAAGACCTTGTGATTGCTGATTCCAAACATGCTGTAGCGCTTGCAGGTGTCATTGGAGGAAAAAACTCCGAAATCATTGATAATACTCAGAATATTTTTCTTGAATCTGCTTTTTTTGAACCAAGATGGGTCAGGAGAACCGCGCTTCGAACAGGGATTCGCACAGACTCATCTTATCGCTTTGAACGCCGAGTAGACCCGGAAACCGTGGATCTAGCCCGAGATTTGGCGCTTGCACTCATCCTAGAATTTGCGCAGCCTGAAAGTGTCAGCCAAATTTTCCGTCTTGGCACCAAACCTAAGCTCAAGGTCAAACCCGTGACCTTGACCGAAACAGAAATTCTTGAATCCTTAGGCATGGAAATTCCCATTACCCGATCAGCGCAGATTTTAAATCGACTCGGAATTTCAACGCGCGCACTCAAGAATTCTCTCATTTCAAAAATACCAAGTTTTCGTGCAGATCTGGAACGTCCCATTGATTTGGTTGAAGAAATCGCGCGCATTTACGGTTTTGATAAGATTCCTGAAATCCTGCCAGAGACAAAACCATTGCCTCTTGTCACAGCATTTGATGACCAGTTTTCAAAAATTGAAGAAACCCGGGATTACTTCGTTCATCACGGATATTACGAAACCAATACGTTCAGCTTAGTCTCAGATCCGGGAAAAAATGCGCCGGGAAGTACATGGAAACCGGTCATTCTGGTTAATCCTCAGAATAAAGAACTTAATCAAATGCGGAGAACACTGCTTCCAAGTTTGCTCGGAGTGCTAAAACTGAATTTGAATCAACAGGCCGACAGCCTTCCTTTTTTTGAAGTGGCTAATGTTTATCGTGAAGAAAACGGAAAACCCATTGAAGAGAAAGTCCTGGCAATCATTTGCGCTGGATATTTACGAGCCAAAAATTGGAGCGAGAGTGCCAAAACAGCCAGTTTTTATGATTTAAAAGGACTCATTCTGGACTGGGTTTCTAGATTGCTCCCTGGAGAAAATCTTGCCTTTGCGAATCAGCCCGTCCCCGGACTTGATGAGCAAATCTCCCAAAAAATAACTTTCCGGAATAAGGATGTTGGATTTGCCGGACAAGTCGCTCATGAAATACTTAAGAAATTTGACCTTGATCAAGACGTGTTTTATGCCGAGATCAGAATCCTAGATTTACTTCACGTTAAAAATCTTTCTCCGCGCTTTCAAGAACTTCCTAAATTTCCATCCATTTCGCGGGATTTAGCCATCAGTGTTCCTGAAAACACCAAGTCCGGCGAGATTGAATATTTAATCCGAAAAGAGGCGGGTACACTGGCATCTCGGGTTGAGTTGTTTGATCTTTTCCGTGGAGGCAGACTTCCAAAAGGCTTCAAGAATCTCGCGTTCCGAGTCGTGTATCAATCGCCGGAAAGAACGCTTCAGTCTGACGAAATTCAAACCCTCCATAATCAGGTGGCTAAAAAAATTCAAGACCGATTTCATGCCACGTTTCAGTAACTCATGCTCTGAGGATCACGCGCGTGGATGATCTTTTTGATTCAGCCTCAGAAACTTTTAAGGATCCTGCATCCCTAAAACCGCTGGCTGCAAGAATGCGCCCGGCAACGCTTGATGAGGTCATGGGTCAGGATCATATTCTTGCCCCCGGCAAACTCCTTAGACGTATGATCCAATCTGACCGCATTACTTCCATTATTTTTTACGGTCCTCCGGGATGCGGTAAGACCTCACTTGCTCAAGTCATATCGAAAGCCACTCAATCCTATTTTATCTCGGCCAATGCAGTCACCGCCAATGTTGCCGACATTCGTAAATGGATTGACGAAATCCGAGTTCGACGACAGCGAAATCTCCAACGAACCATTCTCTTTCTCGATGAAATCCATCGATTCAACAAAGCTCAGCAGGATGTCCTCATGCCGCATCTCGAGCAAGGTGAATTTATTTTAGTCGGTGCCACAACCCATAATCCCGCTTTTGTTCTTAATGCCCCTCTGATTTCTCGCTCCACCATTTTTGAATTAAAACCAATCCAAAACGAATCACTCATCACTCTTCTTAAAAAAGCCTTAAGTGATGAAACGCAAGGTTTCGGGTATCGCAAAATTCAAATCGATGACGACGCCCTAACCTTTATTGCCACCCATGCGGCGGGGGATGCAAGGCGTGCCCTTAATGCGCTTGAAATCGCGGTTCTCACAACTGAAACTGACAATCAAAATGTAATAAAAATCAATTTAGCTGTTGCTGAAGAATCCTGCCAAAGGCAAATGGTCCACTATGACCATGATGAGGATTATCACTACGACACGATCAGTGCCTTCATCAAAAGCATTCGAGGATCGGATCCTGATTCTGCAATTTATTGGTTGGCAAAAATGCTTTATGCAGGAGAAGAACCTCGTTTTATTCTCCGCCGCCTGCTAATTCTTGCGTCTGAAGATATTGGGAATGCCGATCCCCAGGCTCTTATATTAAGTGCTGCTGGATTGCAAGCTTGCGAATTTGTGGGTTTGCCAGAAGCACAAATTATTTTATCGCAACTCGTCACATACTTAGCATTAGCACCCAAAAGTAATGCAAGCTACATGGCCATTCAGACTGCGACAGAAGACATCAAAAAAGGCGTCATTCTTGAAGTTCCTGCACACTTAAGAGATGCCCATTATCCCGCATCTGAAAAATTAGGGCACGGAAAAGGTTACCAATACCCGCATGCTGAAAAAGATGCCGAGAATTTAGAAAATCCCAGACCTTCCTCACAAGTCTATATGCCGCAGCAGCGCAGATACTATTTGCCCAAAAAATCAGGATTTGAGAAAGCCCTGCAGGAACGGCTTCCCAAACACGAATAGCAGCCTCTCCCATTCCCGTTAAGACCTGTTCAACCTTCCAACTCCTCAATGATGTTATCTAATGCTAGAACTTTGATTAAAAATGCGTAAAAAACTGCTTTGAATTACTAAAAGGCATAAAAAAAGTGGTCATACATTAGCATTTTATAAAGACATCGTGTAAGATTGGAATTGATGGATATGAAAGCAAAAATAGTTACCAACAACATTGGGGAAGTCAAAATCTACGAGCTCCTAGGATCGTTGAAAGGAGCGAGTTCAAAGCAATTTTTTATGGAAACAAAATCAAGTCTCAATGCGATATCGAATCCATTCTCAGCTCTCTTTAATACTCAAGGTTTAAAAGAAATGGATCAAATGGGAGCCGATGCTATTTTAGAGACCTCTCGAAAAGCACGCAAATGTGCCGTAATCACTCGAGATACGCATACCGCTGAAATGCTTCTTGAGAATCGCGATAACAACCTCTGCATTTTTGAGAAACCCGAAGATGCAATTTTCTTTTTACGCTATGAGCTTGCACTTGGACAGCACACAGAGGATTCTGAAAGACGGGAATACCCACGCCTCCAAGTCGCCCTTCCGGTAAGAGTAGGCGTACCTCAAAGCGATGTTTCCACCCATTGTTTGATGGTGGCCACGAATTTAAGTTTCACCGGAATGTTTATCCAGTTCATGGACAGCACTGCTGAAATCGGGCTACGAAAATCTTTCAATCTTTATGAACTTCCTTGTCTTGATTTTAAAATTCGCCTGACTTCTCGCGACGTTATGTCGGTACGTGGAAAGGTTGTTCATGTCGATCTCAGCCACAAAGGAATGGGAGTTGAGTTTTTAGAACTCACCGAACCTGCGGAATGGGTTTTAAGAAAATTTATTGATACACTTGCACAAAAGCAGGTGCCCTCCTTGGATAAGGAGAATGATTTTTTAGGGGGTGGTTGAAATGAGTAAATTAAAATTGTCAAGCCGTGAAATCGGCAGTGTCATGGTTTTTGATTTAGAAGGCGAGGCTAATCAAGAAGAACTCGAGCAGATTGCCTGGAAAATTCAAAAAAATATTCGCAGACATCGCCTACAAAGGATCATTCTTAACCTGCAAAGAATGCCAGAGCTCGACTATCTTGGCGTAAGAAAGCTTCTTGCTGCCTGTATTCGTCCGCAGCAGAGTCTTATTTATGGGGCTTCTTCGGGGGTCCGATCACTTCTGGAAAACACCTATATGCCTCGTAACGTCAGAATCTGCAAAAATGAGACTGAAGTTGCTGAAGATTTTGGACCATTTTTGATGGATCGAAGCAAAGATAAGGCCTTTCCTTCTCAAGCCAAAGAAGGCGAGGAGTCTGCTGGTTTAATGATCGAGCGTCGTCGCAGCAAACGCATGCATGTCGCGCTTCCGATTTCCCTTAAGGTATTTCATCCCAGCGGTAAGATCATTACCTCTGAAGCGATTGCCACTAACATTAGCGAAGGTGGTCTTTTCGCAGAATACTTGGACTTGGAAGCCAGCAAAGAAATTGAGAGCCTGGATCAAGTGATTGGGCTTAATGTTGAATTGCTTCTTCACACGAGTGCTAACTTCCCTGAGGAATTACATTTACGAGGGAATGTCAGACGAAAAGAGCTCAGGAAAAAGCAGCTTGGCATTGCAGTTGAGTTCATGAGCTAAGATTACCGAATCTCACCTTGACATAGCCCTACGCCGAGATATAATTTCACCATAGTTTGAAACTCGCCTTGAGAGGTTCTCGGTCAACAAGTATCCCCACTAGACCGAGGACCTCTTTTTTTATAAGTGATCAAGCTCAAGGGAGAATGCATGGAGTGGAGTAAAGATATTCGGTATCCTGAAAAGAAAGTCGATTCGGCATGGAAAGAAGCCGTTGAACCTCCTTCTATTCATCCCAAAAAAGGATCAACGGAAAAGACAGCGCCCTTAAGTCAACAGCCCGCACCAAAGACATCAAAAATATTTATCAACCTTCTCTCTTCCATTGGATTTCAAACCTTGCTCCATTTAGGAGAGGTTCCGGAATCACAAGGCGGTACCACTGACGTCAATCTGGATGCGGCTCGTGAAACCATATCAGTCTTGATCGCACTCCGCGATAAAACAGCGGGAAACTTAAGCCCTGAGGAAAAAGAGATGATGAATGAGCTTATTTCTGAGCTTCAGATGAAATTTGCGGCTAAAGCATGAAGAAAATTGCTGGGCACTTCCTCCGGATTTTAATTAGCCTCGCCGCGATTGGTTGTATTGTTTTTTTTCTCCGTCACAAATTGCACGAAGCCATTCAGATTTTGCAGCACGATGTTAGCTGGCCGGTATTTCTCCTAACGATTCTCCTTTACTTTATTGTCGTTCTTCTATTAAGCCATCGACTGCACTTGATCTGGGACTCTCAAAAGATTTCGTGTGGTTATTTTAAAGTTTTAGGTATCAGTTTTTCTGGCCTTTTTTTTAATTTCTTCCTGCCATCCGCGGTTGGGGGAGACCTGATCAAAATCTATTACGCCTCACGGATTTGCCGTAGTAAGGTCAAAGCAACCACCTCAGTCATGATGGATCGTTTGCTAGGCTTTGTGATTGTCATTTTAATGGGCGTCACCGCCATAGCCTTTCAGAGAAAGACAATTCATGATCCTTTTATCTATGGAGCCATGGGAATTTTTGCCATAATCGTAATTTCATTTAGCTTACTTTTCTTAAGCCGCCGAGTCGGCCATCGATTTCGGTTTTTATCGCGCTTCATCCCGCCGGGTAAAATTCTAGATGTTTTAAAAAACCTTTTTCACTCCTTCAGAGATTACCGAACCAAATTGGCTATCCTTTCTTATGGCTTGTTTCTCTCGCTCGTGATTCAATCCATCATTGTGTTGATTTATTACTATATGGCTCAAAGTTTGAATTGCGACCTTCCTCTGTATGTTTTTTTTACGATTGTTCCAGTCGCGACGGTGGTGAGCATGATTCCATCGATCGGAGGACTTGGAGTTCGAGAAGCTGGCAGTGTCTATTTACTTAGTCGATATCTGAGCTCAGAACGCGCTCTCGCTTTAACGCTGCTTTTTGACGTCTTAATTTATGGCTTTGGCTTAATCGGAGGCGTTGTTTTTGCTTTTTTAGGACAAGAAGACCACTTATCAATCAAACAAATGGAGACCTTTGATGAATCTCAACCCAAAACTCGTTAACTTGTTAGCCTGCCCATCTTGCAAAGGAGCTGTCGAAGAAGGTTCGGAAAGCCTTGTTTGTCAAAATCTCAACTGTGGTTTAGAATATCCCGTACGTGATGGAATTCCGGTCATGCTCATTTCGGAAGCCAAACCTAAACAATCATAACCGCCTGAGAACCTATGATTAAAAAGAAAATTCTCGTGATTCATGGACCTAATTTAAATTTGCTGGGAACTCGTGAAACTAAGATTTACGGCGAGGCTACGATCAAAGAGATCAATCACGAGCTGCAAAAACTCGCGATGAAAGAAGGGTTTCTATTAAAAATCGTCCAATCGAATCATGAAGGCAAAATTGTGGACTTGATTGGGGGGGCTGGTAAAACCTTTGCCGGAATTCTCTTGAATCCTGCTGCTTATACGCATACGAGCGTGGCCATCCGCGATGCCCTCCTAGCCGCTAATTTGCCCACGGTTGAAGTACATCTTTCAAACATCTACAAGCGTGAAGAATTTCGGCAGCATTCATTAACCGCGGCGGCCTGTTTGGGTCAAGTGGCAGGATTTGGTAAGTACAGCTACATCCTAGGCTTGCAAGCTCTCTTAAATGCGGTTAAAATGCCGTCACGGTCTTCTTCCTAAGACATCTCTTGAATCATCCGGGACGTTTCTAAATAAAAGGGGATATGCTTTATGAATATGAAAGAGATTAAGGAACTTTTGCAAATGATGGCTGAGCATGATCTTAGCGAACTTGAAATTGACAAAGAGGGCCTTAAAGTCAAATTTAAAAAGGGTGGAGATTTTCAAGCGAACTTCGCGCTACCCAGTGTGCCTACACGTATTTATAGCTCTGCCGAAGTGAAAGGATCGGATACTCCTGCAGCCCCGGCAACACCTGCAGTTGTTTCGGATGCCTTACCAGCCAATGTGGTGATTGTAAAATCGCCGATGGTAGGTACATTCTATGCGGCCCCCGCACCAGATCAAGCGCCCTATGTCGCTCCCGGCACCAAGATTAAAGAAGGTGATGTTCTTTGTATCGTTGAAGCCATGAAGCTCATGAACGAGATTAAATCAGAGCTTCAGGGAGAAGTTTTAGAGATTTTAGTCAAAAATGGTCAACCTGTTGAGTTTGATCAACCCCTCTTTAAAGTCAAAAAAGCATAGTTTTCCCGGCTGAAAGGGCTTTTTCCTTATATGTTCACAAAAATTATGATCGCAAATCGCGGAGAAATTGCTGTTCGAATCATCCGTGCATGTCGAGAGCTTGGTATTACGTCTGTAGTTGTTTTTTCCAAAGCCGACCGAGAATCGCTCGCAGTTAAAATCGCTGATGAAGCGATTTGCATCGGGGAAGCCCCTTCCTCTCAAAGTTATCTTAATATTCCCGCACTAATCTCAGCAGCTGAAATTGCGGATGTTGAAGCGATTCACCCCGGTTATGGTTTTCTTGCTGAAAATGCCCACTTTGCCGAAATCTGTGAATCTTGCCAAATTAAATTTATTGGCCCTCGTCCTGAATCCATTCGCCAAGCAGGGGATAAATCCACAGCGCGCTCAGAAGCAGAAAAGGTGGGAGTTCCTATTATTCCAGGCAGTAAGGGCATTATTAAAAATCAGGAAGAAGCTTTAAAACTCGCTAAAAAATTCGGCTACCCGGTTGCCATCAAGGCAACAGCAGGAGGTGGTGGAAAAGGGATTAAAGTTGCGCACAATGATGGAAAATTGATTAGCGCATTTCTGACAGCCCAGGCAGAAGCCGAGGCCGCTTTCGGTAATCGCGATGTCTATATGGAAAAATATATTCGCGAACCGCGCCACATTGAAATTCAAATTCTTGCAGACAGCCATGGGAATGTCATTCATCTCGGAGAGCGTGACTGCTCAGTGCAACGTCGGCATCAAAAACTAATTGAAGAATCTCCTGCGCCGGGCTTCAATCCAAAACTTAGAAAAAAAATGGGCGACGCAGCCATTAAAGTGGCAAAAGCTCTTAAATATGAAAATGCGGGGACCATAGAATTTTTGGTTGACGTTGATGAGAACTTTTATTTCATGGAAATGAACACACGGCTTCAGGTCGAACATCCGGTCACTGAACTTGTAACCGGTATTGACATTGTCAAAGAGCAAATCCGGATTGCTGCTGGAGAAAAAATGACGCTCACCCAGGATAAAATTCCTGTTATTGGACACGCCATCGAATGCCGCATCAATGCCGAAGATCCTGACAATAACTTTATGCCAAGCCCCGGAAGAATTGACACTTGGATTATTCCCGGAGGACCTCATTTCCGAGTGGATACACACGGATACCAGGGCTCCATGATTCCACCTTACTATGATTCGATGATTGCAAAATTTATTGCTCACGGTAAGGACCGCAATGAAGCCATTCAGATCATGCTTCGAGCATTAAAAGAGACTACCATCGGTCCGATCAAAACCACTATTGGACTTCATGAGAAAATCCTCAACCGCCCGCGATTCCGCCAGGGCGCAGTCAACACGACATTTATTGACACACAATTTCATCAAGAATCAGCAGATTCAAAAAGTGCGAAAAAGAGCGTAGCCGCATGAAGGTTTTCAATTTCTTTGCCCATGTCTTCACTATCTTTGCCTTCCTGACTTTAGGCAGCTTGTTTATGATTTTCGGTATTCATCTGCTTTCGATGGACGATGCCATTCTCCGAATCCAAGAAATTTATGCGAGTCCATGGAAATCCATTCAAGCGATTATGATGGGCTTCCTCTTTATCACCATTGGCTTGACCTTTGCAAAAAACCTTGTGAAGCGCTCCAAGGTAGACGCTATTATTTTACAAAGTGAGCTCGGACCCATCGTGATTTCCAGCCAAGCCATTGAGGATGTCACGCGAAAGGTTTTGAAGCGCTTTCATTTAATTAAGGAAACCAAAATTCACGCAGAAATACACCATAAAGATATCGAAGTCCGAATCAAACTGATCCTCTGGTCAGGGGGCAAGGTCCAAGAGCTCATTACTGAGATCCAGGAAGAGGCACGTACACGTCTGCTCAAGCTCGTAGGGAAAAACACACCAATTGAAATTACTTGTGATATCCAAAAAATTGAGGATCATGAAACGGATCATGCGCAAATTGAAGATCCTGTTTCGATTCAACCAGCTAAACAAGTTTCTCTTTAAACCAAGCTTTAGAAAAGGAGTATTCAGATGAAGATCGGTATTTTGACAGGCGGAGGCGATTGCCCGGGACTTAACTCAGTGATTCGCGCAGTTGTGCGGCGCGCTATCTCAGATCAGTGCCAGGTGGTAGGTTTCCGCAATGGCTGGAAAGGTGCCATCCAAAATGATTTCATCTCTCTTGACCTCAATTCTGTTTCAGGCATTCTGCATCGCGGTGGAACCATCCTAGGAACCTCCCGCACCAATCCTTACAAAGTAGAGAATGGAGTTGCTGGAGTCAAAGAAACGCTGAAAAAAAATCAAATCGATGCGTTGATTGCCATTGGCGGCGAAGACACCCTGGGAGTTGCCAACAAGCTCGCTAAAGAAGGGGTAAATGTAGTCGGCGTTCCTAAGACCATTGATAATGACCTCAATGCCACGGATTATACTTTTGGGTTTGATACTGCAGTCAATATTGCTATGGAATGCATTGACCGCCTGCATACCACTGCAGAATCTCATAATCGCGTGATTGTGGTTGAAATTATGGGCCGCCACGCAGGATGGATTGCCCTTCACTCAGGCATGGCCGGCGGTGCCGATATTATTTTGATTCCCGAGCATCCCATTGACATTGATGATGTCTGCCAGCACATCAAAAAGCGCCATGCAAGAGGTAAAACGTTTAGCATCGTTGCGGTTGCAGAGGGGTGCACACTGAAAGATAACAACGTCACATTAGATAAGACCCTGGATCAGTTTGGTCATGTTCGCCTTGGCGGCATTGGTCAAACAATCTCGGATCTCATTGAAAAGAAAACCGGTTTTGAAACTCGTGTCACTGTGCTGGGCCACATCCAGCGCGGCGGATCGCCCTCTGCCTTCGACCGAGTACTTGGAACACGCTTTGGCTATTCAGCCTATGATCTTGTTAAGGCTAAGAAATGGGGGAACATGGTCGCTCTTAAAGGAAGAGACATTGTCCCGGTGCCGTTGCAAGAAGCCGTAGGTGAACTCAAACTTGTTCCCAATGAGCTTTATGACATTGCAAAATCCTTTTTTGGATAAAGCATGAAATCTATTTTTTCCAAAGCCTGCAAGAATCATCTGGAAGCAATTCAAAAGAGTTTTACACCTTCCCAGGTTAAAAGCTTGGAAGCCATTACGCGTATTCTCTTGAAGTCCTTCAAAGATGGCCACAAGCTTTTACTTTGCGGAAATGGGGGAAGTGCATCAGATAGTCAGCATATTGCCGCTGAATTTGTTGGCAGATTTCACCGTGAAAGACGAGCTCTTCCCGCCATTGCTCTTACCACAGACTCGTCCATCCTAACCGCGGTTGCCAATGACTACAGCTACGACGATGTTTTTTCTAGGCAAGTCGAGGCACTAGGGCAAAAAGGGGATGTTCTGATTGCCATTTCAACCAGCGGAAATTCCAGGAACGTGCTTAAGGCGGTTGGCAAAGCAAAGGAACTGGGCGTTATTACGGTGGGATTTACGGGGGCTGATGGCGGAGCTCTTAAGCTTGAAACTGATTTTGTATTTCGTGCTGGGTCGACTCAAACTCCTCATATTCAGGAAGTGCACATCACCGTTCTTCATGCTTTGTCCGAGGCGATCGAAGAAGTTCTTTTTGGTAGCTAGTCATGATATCCAAAAAGATCGTATCGACTGCTCGGGCCGTCAAGATCATCCAAAAAAATCAGAAACAGGGCAAGAAGGTGGCCTTTACCAACGGCACCTTTGATTTACTGCACTTGGGACACGTGACTTACCTTGAAAAAGCACGGCAGACAGGTGATCTTCTGATTGTTGGCGTTAACAGTGATCAGTCGGTCAAAAGTTACAAAAGTCCGAACCGCCCGATAAATCCCGAACAAGACCGCATGAAAGTTCTTGCCGCTCTTGAATGCGTTGATTATGTGGTGATGTTTCAAGAGCCAACTCCGCTCAGTTTGATTCTTAAACTCCGGCCCGATATCCTAGTTAAAGGCGCTGACTGGAAAAAATCAGCGATTGCAGGCGCTAAAGAAATTGAAAGCTGGGGCGGGCGAGTGAAGAGAATTGCCCTGGTTAAAAACCGCTCGACCACCGCGGTTTTAAAGAAATTAGGTCTCGAATAATCCATGCCTCGAGAACTTTTGCGTCTCCTTGACGCAAACTACAATCGTGCCAAAGAAGCCTCGCGTGTCATTGAAGATCTGCTCAGATTTGTTTATCAGATGCCTGATTTAACTCGAAAAACAAAAATCTTGCGTCACCAAATCACAAAACTTTTATTAACTCTCCCTGTCTCCTATCACTCGTTAGTAAAAATGCGAGACACGGAAAGTGACAGCGAAAAATCACGGGTGATTTATCCTAATGCAAAACCTTCTTCGCTTGAAGAGACCATGATTCGCAATTTAAAACGCGCCCAGGAATCTTTGCGCGTTCTTGAAGAGTCCTCAAAAATGATTTCACGAAAACATGCGGCGCAGTTTCAAAAATTGCGCTTTGATTTTTATGCTCTCGAAAAAGAAATTCTTCGAAAACTTTAATCTCTATGCCGTGACCAGTTTTGATAAGGTCACGCCAGAAATCATATCGCTTGCAGATCAAGCCTACCGTGGCGGTGCAGGCATCCTTCAACTACGCCTCAAATCGGTCTCTGACGGAGAATACCTGCGTCTTGGACTCAAAATTCGGGAAATCTCAAGGCACTACGGCCGCGGCTTTGTTATCAATAATCGCCTTGATTTGGCACTTGCCGTTGATGCCGATGCCGTTCACGTTGGTCAAGAGGACATGCCTATTGAAGTCATCCGATCGATCCTTGAAAAACACGAATCATCCATGTTGATCGGAAAATCAACTCACAGCCTCGAGCAGGCACGCGCTGCCGAAGAGGAAAAAGTTGATTACATCGGGGTAGGACCGATTTTTTCAACTCCGACTAAACCCGACTATCAGCCTGTGGGCCTTGAACTGATCATGCAAGTCCGCAGAAAAGTAAAAATTCCATTTGTGGCGATTGGCGGCATTCATATGAAAAATCTAACCCAAGTGATCGCTGCCGGAGCAACATCGGTTGCCGTTGTGCGCGCCATTTTTTCAAGTGCAAATCCCTATGAATCAACACAACAACTAAAAAGCCATCTTGATGAACTGAGGTCTAAACATGTCATTTCCTTATAGTCCACTCGCTGTCGTCGGAACTGTTGCCGTTGATGCGGTTGAAACTCCGCATGGAAAACGAGACAAAGTTTTCGGGGGATCTGCCTCCTATTTTTCGTACGTCGCCAGCCTCTTCACAAAAGTCGCACTTGTCGCGGTGGTCGGAGAGGATTTCCCGCAAGCATATCGAAAAATATTGCAAGAAAGGCCCATTGACCTTTCTCATCTCCAAACCCTCAAGGGAAAAACTTTTTCGTGGTCTGGAAAATATGTGGATGATATGAATTCAGCCCAGACCCTTTCAACAGATTTAAATACGCTCCTACTTTTCAATCCGGAACTCAAATTTAAAAAGCAACCTGAATATCTTTTCCTCGCCAACATCGATCCTGATCTTCAACTTAAAGTGCTTCATCAAATGGATCGCAAGAAATTAAAGTTTGTTGCCGCAGACACAATGAATTTCTGGATTTCTAGTAAACGGGATCAGCTCTTAAAAGTGCTTTCCAAAGTTGATGCCATTGTCTTGAATGACGGCGAGACAAAAATGCTCACTGGAGAGAAAAATTTATTGGCAGCTGCAAAACAGATCATCAAAATGGGTCCGCGGTGGGTGATTGTCAAAAAAGGTGAGCATGGCTCCATGCTGTTAGGAAAAAATGAACTATTTACCTTGCCTGCTTATCCAGTAGAAAAGGTTTTTGATCCTACCGGCGCGGGAGACACTTTTGCCGGCGGTTTTATGGGATATTTAGCATGGACGAAAAAGACGGACTTTGCTACGATCAAGCAGGCGCTCGCCATGGGGACAGTGACAGCTTCAGTCACGGTTCAAGATTTTGGGCTTGATGCCGTTAGAAAAATTAATCGAAGTCATCTGACTAAGAAATTCAAACACCTCCAAAGTATTTGTAAATTCTAATCTTGCGGGATTAGTACAATGGTAGTACAACAGCTTCCCAAGCTGTGGACACGGGTTCGATTCCCGTATCCCGCTGATTCCCATGAATCAGCACCGTGCCGTCACGCCTTGTGTTTGGCGTGTACGTCACAGCGCTATTTCTGGTTGAAATAGCACCATACCGTCACTTCCAGGGAGTGACGTGTACGGTGTAGCGCTTTTTCTCCTGAAAAAGCACGACGCCGGCACTTCTGAGGTTTGACGTGTCCGACATCGCGCTCTTTCTCTGACAACTCTTCACACTTCACTCATCACTCTTCACTTTCCTTTCGCCGTGAAATAGCACGACGCCGGCACTTCTGAGGTTTGACGTGTCCGACATCGCGCTCTTTCTCT
>CAZOOM010000074.1:0-14072 GCA_964581425.1 uncultured bacterium
CGCTTGGGACGGCATTCATTCGATGAAAAGCACCGTGGTGAAGCCCTCTGAGCCAGATTATCGCAATCAATTTCGTGCACGTCCGGTGAATTTTAATTCAGATAAGCTTTTAGCTATGAAAGGCGTTTTTGATCGGATCGGAAACGTCTATCAAGTTTATTCCGATACTGGATCTTTTGATTTCGATGCAAAGTCTGCTTCCTTTTTTAAACGGCTCAACCGATTTTTCTGGCACCAGCGGGTCGCGTATCTGCTTCGCCATCCAAGATTTGCTGATCAAGGTCTGAGTTTCGAAGACGGCATGATCGTCTTTACTCCTTTGCCAAGCCGCTCCGAGTTGCGTTCCAGCCCGGCTAAACAGGAAAAACTCAATGCGGCGATGCGTGCGGTCGCGGCGATAAGTGATGCAGAATTAAAGTCAGGAAATCCGGAAGGGTTGATCCAGGGGAAAATTTTAGAAGTGCTCGGAACCCCTGAGCGAGGCCTCTCATCCAATCTTTCTGAATATCTTTCTGAAATGGATCAGGGGCGGGGCATCCTCAGGACGGAAGATATTCCAGACGCGGTGGACACGGAGTTTGGAAGGATTGATTTAAAGTATCTCAATGATCCCTTTGCCAGTGAGAGTCCTTACCGCGCGCCGGAAGGGGCGCTTTATCTTGCCCGCGATCTGCACATGGCTCATTTATTAGGGTTGATTACTATTGGTAGGTTTAATGGAAGAGTGAGTCCATCCAATCAAACCTTGAAATTATTGGAAGGTAGGGGAATCAAGGCCCAAAACTTAGCAGTCACATGGGCGGATGGCATTCGAGTGAAGAGGGCCTTTGAAAGAGCGCGGCAAGAGAACAGCATCCAGAACTACGCCGGCGATGATGGACAGATCCGATTTTATGATGAGGTCTTTGGTAAGGATGCGGATGATAAACATGCAGGAGCTTTATACGGTGTGATCTCAAGGTTGATTCCGAAGGAGCTTGGCTGGCAGGTGCTGCGACTTAACTTAGGCGATGCGAGGAAGTTGAGGGCAGATTTTAGTCAGAAGGTCACAGATTCGGCATGGATGGAAAGTCACAAGGGAGATGAAAAGCAGATTGCGTATTACTTGGAGGTGTTTGGTAGTAAAGCGGATGATAAGCACGCAGGAAACTTATACAGTGTGATCTCAAGCCTGATTCCGGAGGTGCTTGGCTGGCAGATGTTGCGACTTAATTTGGGTGATGCAAAAAAATTAAGAGCAGATTTTAGTAAGAAGATCCAAAATTCAGGATGGGTGGAAAGTCACAAGGGGGAGGCTGGCCAAATTCGATATTATGTCGAGTTTTTTGAAGACAGGGTTTGGGAGAAAAATGCAGCGAATATTTTCAGTGCCATTCAAAGTTTGTTAGATGAGAAATCCGGACCTGAAGAGGATGCGCCAACCTGGAAAGAGGTTCTCGACTGGCCGTGGATCGATCGTCCCATGTCCGATTTTCGCTTAGACGATCGAGCGCTTCCGGTTAATGATGGTTCTCGCAAAGAAGGCAGAATAAGCAAAGCGGCCATAGGCAAAGTTTTTAAGGCCCTTCAGTGGGCGGGATGGCTTGGGACTTTTGTGGCGGGGCCCCTTGCAGCGTGGCAACTGGGAACAAATCTGGCTTTTTATTTACCGATAGCCATTGAGGGCTGGTGTCTCACGCTTTCCGCATTTTATGCAAGCGAGTTTCAAAATCAGACTTGGAGAAAATTTGCGGTGATGGCAGTGAGTCTGGCGGCTTGCATCGGATTTTTTCATGTTCTGATTCCATCCTTTTTTCCTACTTACTTTTCGTGGATGCAATTGGTTTCTCTCACGGGTCTTTTCCAAGATTTTTTTATTCGAGCAGTGGGCGTTTATTTGGGGGCATTCGGAGCGCGGCTCGTGACTCGTGCACTGTCCAACGAGGTTTCTCGCTTGCCTTGGGGCGCAGTCATTCGCGAGGCATTTCAAAAATCACTGGGCTGGTCCATCGGCTTTGGCATGATTACCGGATATTATTTTTATTTTGCCTTTCTCAGTTATCAAAAAACGTTTGTGACTCATTCCGCAGTGACGGTAATGAACGGCAATTTTTCAACGGCCCTTTTGCGCAGTCTGTTTGATTTGGGAATTGCGACTCTTTTTGTACACAACGCTTTTGGTGTCACGCTGGGGGCTGTCTTTGGAGAGGGAAGAACGCTTCACGAGGACCGGCCGCTGATTCTTAGGGGAAGATTTATCCAAACCCAAACTTGGCAGATGATGAAAAGGTATCTGCCGGTCAATTTTGTGTTTTGGTTTTCAGCAATGGTCGCGATTTGGATGATCGCTCCGGATGGAGGAATGACCTTTAAATGGCTGCACGTGATTCCCGTGGTTTTGGGAACGGCCTTGCTTCAGCCGTTTGTGGCCACTCATCGAAAAGAAAGCTCTCATGCCCCCGCCCGTTCGGAACTTCGATTTGAAGTGCCGACAAAGGATCTGGCTGAACTGGAACAAGCACTTGCAGGGATTTACGCGACGCAACTTGGTATCCAAGAGCCATTAACTTCGTCCAAGTTGGAAGCCTCGGTGAAGGAATTTAGACGCCGAAGATTGGCCGGTGATTTGCAAACGGGGATCATTACCCGAGCCATTGCTCAGGAAGTGGTAAAGAGAATACCCTCTTCTCAAGGTGCGTCTGTGACGGTTGCTCCGGTCGCTGAGGAATCGGACGCTCTTCATCAGCCGGTGTTGGCGGTTAGCTTATCGGGTCCGCTTGATGTCGGGCTGGCCTGGTCCACGGATCCGAGCACAGGGGCGCTTCATTTAGCATCGGCTCGCGTGGATGCTGCGGGCGGTGCGCTTGGTTTTGCCAAAGCCTTTGCGAATTTTAATGGCTCTGTCCAATGGATTGGAATTGCGGGTGAAGAAGAGGATGGTATTTCAAAAATTTGGGAGCAGCAAATCACATCTAACCCTCGTTTAAAAGCAGAGTTTGTTCGTGCCGCAGGACATCCAAGAGCCAATATTCAACAGTCGAGGGATGGAAAAGATCCTCTGCTGATGGCGGGTCTTCAGAAAATTCCTCAGGAAGTTTTTCAGCAAATTGCGGATCGGACAAGGCAGTTACTGGCTGAGCCTAAAAATCCTCCGGCTTGGGTCGTGCTCACTGTGGGAGGAGGGTTTGTTTATGATTCCGAGGTTCGTCCTTACCAAATGATGGTGCAGGCCGTTCAGGAGGCGAGACAAGCCTCTACGAAACCCGTGCAGCTTTTAATTGATTTTCAATACAGCGCCAAACCCGATGAAATCCGCGATGTTCTTGAGATACCGCGCAGTACGCCCATGGACATCATCAAACCAAATATCACGGAGCTGTTTGTCATTTTTAAAGCGATGGGATCTGACGTGGACCCTGAAGCGTTACTTCCTAATGGAAAGACGAGATTTCAAGATCTGGATATGGATGAAATTTCGGAGTACGCAAAAATCTTAAAAGGGAGAAAAGATATTTTAGCCCGTTACGCGCAGGCCTTGGCCAAACGTTTTAATTTATTAGCGGTGTCGGTCAGCATGGACAGCGAAGGTATTTTACTCGCCACGCAGAATGAGATAGTTATTGAACCAGGGATCCGGATTCCACGGCATGACATCAAGAGTGTCGTGGGGGCTGGAGACGCTTCAGGAGCCGGATTGATTCATGCACTTACTTCAGGCAAACCTTTCGCAGAGGCTTTGAAGCAATCCAATGAATTTGGTGCAGCCACCATTATTCTTTCGGGCTCGCAGGTGGTAACGCCTGGTTCACTGGCCGTCATTCGCGGATTAAAAAATTCGGAAATTTCTGAGCGGCCTCAAACACCAGATCAGGGATCCCGAGCAGAGTTGCGGATGCAGTTTATTAATCTGGAAAATTTAGCGGCGGCGCTGAGAGACGCAACTTCTGTCTCCGAGCTTGAAGGCGGCTGGCGCCAGTTTCAGATTGGCATGATGAAAGAACCTGGCGAGTCTCCTACTTTTGTTTCTCGTCTTTTTGAGGCTTCGATGCTTTCTGGTGGCGGGCTCTATAACGTTCACGTTAAAGTTCATCCATCAACTGGCGCTTACGAAATCGCAGATGGTCCGCTTGCGAACGCTCGAGGCGTAAGTGACAGTTTTAAATCTCTCATGCGCACTGAAATGCGAATGAGTCCACAGAAAGAGACGGCTCAACCAACATGGTCGATGCTTTTTGATCAAGCAAAAAAGTGGGAAGATGAGCAACGCTCCCTTCAATTACTGCGATCTCTGGGTGATGCGCTTGTTAAACTTATTTCCCTTGAACACGCTGTTCGAGAAAATCCAACCATCGGAGCTCATGCCTTAGACGAATATAGGAAGTTGATTTTTAGGGAAATGGGCGCTCTGGGATTTCCATTAAAAGGAGATTTACGGAAGCGGCCTAAAGGGGATTGGGCATTCCTTTCATTGGGGGCGCTTCTGTTTGTAAATTCTGAAACTCGCAAGCCGGTTGAAGCGGCTTACACCATCACAGCTCCGTATTTGCTCCCACCTCCGTTGAGATCGCGAAAGCCGATTCATTACCAGATTAGGAATGAAGGGCAAAGAGTCATGCGTGCCCATTATGATTTGTTGCGCCCTTGGATTTCTGAATCCTTGGCAAGAAGGTTTGGAATCGACAGGATTGAATCCGAGGCTATTATGAGTAATCCGGTAGCGGAATATGAGATTGATCCTCAATCAAAAATTCCACTTTGCTTGTTTGGAAAACAATCAGATCAATTGGGGGATGCGATTTTAGAATGGATTGTGAAAGAAGAAACAGTTGCTCAAATTTTAGGCCAAGAACTTTTGGAGAAACATCCTTTGCAGCATATTCGGGAGTTAATGAGTTCGGATTTTTTGGCGCGCGTTTTAGTTCATTTAGCGCAGAGAAGAATGATTCTTGGTTTTGATAATCAGGATTATGGAGATACCTTTGAATCGATGATCGCGATGATTTATGTGGTCTACGGAGGATTCCGTGGCAAAGGAATCGAAAAAGCGCGGGAATTCATCTTCGCTCAATTCGATGCCGCATTAAAGGAACGGGTTAATCGTGAAGGGATTTCAGACGGTATGGTGGGCTTGGTCCGCCGAGCAGCAGAAAAATATACGCCTTCCCGTAAAGAATCCCGCCAGGAATTTCGACCAATCGGTGAGAGTCACCTTTCGGACCTTTCGGGGAGACAGGTGCGCTCCGAAATGCGGCAGATGAAAGTAAATGAAGTAGGACGTGAAAATGTAAGACAGAAAATCACGTCCCACATCCGACGTCCTTACGTTCCACATCTCTCGCAATTTTCAAAGTCAACCATTGTGGTGGATTACCGCGACGTTTCGCACAATTTCAGCGAGATGCAAATCAAAGAACTCCTTTTCTGGATTTTAAAAGGCGGAAAATCAACTCGGATTTTGATGTTGAATGTTGATCCGACTGAGCCGCTCGGAAAATTATTTTTGCAGCAAGCGGCAAAATCCAAAGGACGGTTTTCCGTGATTCGCGAAGGGGAGAATTTCGAACAGAATCCAATCGTGCGGCGCATTAAAGGATTTTCTGGAACGGTGATTTCACTTTCGAGTTTCTTATTCAAGGACGGTTCTCAGGCAGTTGAGCTTATGAGAACCGTCCCTAGCATTCAAGCGATTCAATTAGTTCATCGCTCCGCCCGGGCGGGTGTTCTTGCGCAAGGCATTCGAGATCAAGAGGATCTGATCAAGGGTGCTGACTGGATGCCAAAACATTTTGATAAAGACGACCAGGGACGATTTTTCATTCGAGAAGGTTATGAGAGCGTGATGCGGGGATGGGAAGCTAAGATTAATCAGAGAATCGCGTTTGCGTTTGAGAGAGCTGCTTAAAGAAAAGGGATAAGGGATAGGGGGTAAGGGATAAATTTTGAAGACGATTATTTTTTATCCCCTATCCCTGTTCCCTTATCCCGGTTTTTTAAAGCTGGACTCCGCCGTCTGGAAGCGGGACATCAATTTGGGGGATGGGGAAAGTTGCGAGATGGAGCACACCACCAACGGTATCTGCTGCGGCAAATACAATCCCTTTACCCAGGCCTCTGAAAACGCAGGTATCATTCTTCAGAGCTTTTTCTGGTTTAGAAATAATTTCCGTCCAACCGGCAAGGATATTCTTGGCGCCGAAATAAAACTTCTGGAGGATTTTATTTCCATAAGTTGTTTCTTGGGTCCAGGGACTTTTTTCCCAGGTGGTTTTATCGCAGGGTTTTGTGCATTTCTCGTCAGCAAAAAGCGCTGATGGAGCGGAGGTAACGACAAAAGCCACTGCAATCATGATCCATAATTTCTTCATGAGGTATTTCTCCTTGTTGGTTAAAAGCGGATCCAGGGGGCCTCATCATAATGCTTGAGGTTCCTCTGAACCCTACCTAGAATAAACGGAAGTCAGGGGATAATCTTTAGCAGAATAAGGAAGAACAGGGAAGGACAGGGAATAATAGGGATAAAAAGGATGAAAAGGAAGCATTTAAGCAAGCATGGGATAAGTGATAAGCAAAAGTTGAGAGTTGACCTCTGTTTCCTATTCCTCCCTATTCTTCCCTTTTCTTCCCTATTCGTCCATGCAAGCCTATGACTATGACTTTTTCCAAATCAACTTACAATTTATTAAAGCAGGCGCTGCGCGAGGATTTAGGATCGGGTGATAGGACTTCCCGGCTGCTGATAGAGCCTTCTCATCGAGCTTGCGCACAGATTTTTTCTAAAGAAGCGGGCGTTTTCTGCGGATCTGAAATCGTTCAATTTCTTTTTCGTAAACTGGATTCAAAAATGCACATCAAATTCTTTACTTCAGATGGAAAATCTTTTATCAAAGGTAAAAAGCTGATTGAGATTCGGGGCAAACTGCGCGCCATCTTAGGAGCGGAAAGAACAGTTTTAAATTTGCTTGGCCATCTTTGCGGCGTGGCAACACTGACTCGGGCTTTTGTGGATCAGGCAGAGCCTTTGGGTGTTGAAATTTTTGATACGCGAAAAACAACTCCTCTTTGGCGCGAACTTGAAAAGTATGCCGTGCGCACAGGCGGCGGGTCCAATCACCGACACGGTCTGTATGATGAGATTTTTGTAAAAGAAAATCACAAGCGGTTCGGGAATCTGAACAAGCTGAAAAAATACCCAAAAAAATTTGTGATCGAGGCGCGGGATTTTCGTGAGCTTATCCAGGCCATGGCATTTCAGCCGCGCGTTCTTTTGATTGATAACGCAAGCCCAGCTGATCTTAAACGTGCCGTGACCTTTGCAAGGTCGATCAATCCACGGGTTCAGATCGAAGCTTCGGGAGGCATTACACTCGCCAATGTGAAGGCGTATGCCCGGACAGGAGTAGACCGCATTTCAGTGGGAGCGATCACACATTCAGCGATGTCCGTTGATTTGTCACTTCTTGTTAAAGGGAATAACAGGGAAGAATAGGGAATAAGAAGGAAGAAAACGGAAAAATAGGGATGAATAGGGAAAAATAAGGGGTAAGAAGGATGAATCAGTTCCATCGCGCTATCTGGTTTTTTATTTTCTATATCTTTTCCTCTTCTTCCCTTTTATTTCCTATTCTTCCATCTTCTTCCTTATTAAATTGCCAATGAGTATTTTTGAATTAGTCACTCCTTTCAAGCCGCAAGGTGATCAACCTGAGGCCATCCAGAAACTGGTGGAGGGTTTTAAATCCGGAATGAAAGAGCAGGTTCTTCTGGGTGTGACTGGTTCTGGAAAAACTTTTACACTGGCTCACGTGATTGCCGCGCTTGGCAAACCTGCACTCGTGATGTCGCACAATAAAACCCTCGCGGCTCAGCTTTATTCTGAGCTCAAAGAATTTTTCCCAAAAAATGCGGTCGAGTATTTTGTTTCTTATTACGATTACTATCAACCGGAAGCCTACATTCCGCATTCGGATACTTACATTGAAAAAGACGCTTCGATTAATGACGATCTCGATCGTCTTCGTTTGTCTGCAACGAGCTCCATTCTTTCCCGACCGGACACGATTATTGTCTCCAGCGTTTCCTGTATTTACGGTTTAGGTTCTCCTGAAGATTGGCAGGGAATGCTTGTCCAAATTGAGCGCGGGGGCGTGTTTGATCGGGATGCTTTTTTGACCGCGCTGGTGCGTATTCAATATGAGCGTGCGGATATCGAGCTCAAACGAGGAAGTTTTCGCGTGCGCGGTTCGAATATTGATCTTTATCCTTCTTACGGGGAACAGCCTTACCGGATCGAGCTTGAACATGACACGATCAGATCCATTCGACTGCTTGAGAAAGAAACTTTTAAGCTTGGTCCTGAGCTTGAGAGGCTTGCGATTTATCCTGCAAAACATTTTGTGACCTCATCAGAACGCCTTGAAACTGGAATTGCAGCCATCAAACAGGAGCTAGCTCAGAGCGTGAAGGAATTGATCGAACAAGGAAAAGATCTTCAAGCGAAACGCCTTGAATCGCGGACCCAGTACGATTTAGAAATGCTGCGCGAACTTGGCTACTGCTCCGGGATTGAAAATTATTCCCGTCATCTCTCAGGCCGCGAAGCAGGATCAACGCCGTATACTTTAATCGATTATTTCCCCAAAGATTTTTTGGTGGTGATTGATGAGTCGCATCAAAGTCTTCCGCAGATTCGCGGCATGTATCACGGAGACCAGTCGCGCAAGAAAACACTGGTGGAACACGGTTTCCGCTTGCCTTCAGCGCTCGACAACCGGCCACTTCAATTTCCGGAATTCGAATCCAAGGTCCGGCAAATCCTTTATGTCTCCGCAACGCCAGGACCTTATGAGATGGAACGCGCGAATCAAGTGGTGGAGCAGATCATTCGTCCTACAGGGCTGATTGATCCTGTGGTGGAAATTCAAAAATCCGAATTTCAAATTGATCATTTGATCGGGCAAATCAAAGAACGCGCCAAAAAAAATGAACGTACGCTTGTGACGACCGTGACTAAAAAAATGGCCGAGGATTTGAGCCGCTATCTTAAAGAAGCCGGCATTCAGGCCCACTACCTTCATTCCGAGTTTGATGCCTTTGAACGCGTGGAAATTCTCCGCGATTTCCGTCTTCAAAAATACGATTGCATCATTGGAGTTAATTTACTTCGTGAAGGTTTGGATCTTCCCGAGGTTTCTCTTGTTGCCATCTTGGATGCCGACAAGGAAGGGTTTTTGAGGAGCGATGTTTCCCTGATTCAAATCGCGGGCCGTGCGGCGCGGAATCTCAATGGAAAAGTGATCATGTACGCAGACCGTACCACGCAAGCCATGAAAAAGGCCTTGGAGGTGATGACTCGCCGCCGGGAATTGCAGCAGAGCTTTAATCAAAAACACAAGATTACTCCAAAGAGCATTCAAAAAGAAATTCGCGAAGGAATTGAAAAGTGGAAACAGGCCGAGCATTTTGTGGCGGATGTGGTTCATGAAAATGTAGAAGAGTATGAAGTGAAGTCGCGTTTGGCGTATCTCAAACAAAAAATGGAACAGTGCTCGCGGGCGCTGGAATTTGATAAAGCGGCTTGGTTTCGTGATGAAATCCGCCGCATCGAAAGCGAAGAAGGTGTTAAAGAAAGTATTCTTGGTGAAAAAGGAAAATCCCTTCCTGCGACAAAACCCCGCAAAAAAAAATAATTTTTTTGATTTTTATATAGACGATTATTCGAGAAGATTTAGAAATCCTCTTCGTCACCGTTCAAAAATCCCCAGCGAGGATTTTTTCACTGGCCTTCCGGCGTCGTTCGGTCTTCCTCACAGGTCTGAAGATATCTCGCGGAGTCCCGCAAAGCTTGGCTTCCTCTATTTTAGAGGAATTTGCGGGACGAGCGCGAAGGAGTCTTCGGCCGCAGGAGCCGAAGAACTCCGGTATTGAAAGACCTGTGAGGAAGACCACCGTGCCCGCTCCGCCTTCAGAGCCTGCCTTCGAGGATTTCTCATCTTCTCGTGATAAATGGATCTAGATAGAAGCTTTATTCAGAATAACAAATTGACATCGGAAACCGCTTTCGCAATAATCATCTCAAATTCGCTGAAAGGATGACTCTCAAAGTTGATGCACCCTGTCCTCAAGTCGTTTGACGAAGCAAAATTCGTCGCCTGTGTCCGCTCCAGTTCTCCTGCCGATGCTGAAGTCATGATGAAAGCTGCCATGGACGGAGGATTTTCTATTTTTGAAATCTCCACTATCACGCCTCAGGCCTTTCGACTGATCGAGAGCTATTCCAAAAAAGAAAATTTGCTAATCGGTGCTGGAGGGATTGCAGATGGGGAAGTGGCTCAGCGAGCGATTAATGCGGGAGCTCGTTTTATCTCGAGCAATGTGACGGATCGTGAAATTATTAATGTGGCGCGGCACAATGATACTTTTGTAATCCAAGGTGCAGCCACTCCAACAGAAGCTCTTTTAGCCCATCAATATGGAGCGGATTGCGTTAAAATTTTCCCCGCAGCTTTTATTGGCGGACCTGATTATCTTCGTTCTATCCGGGAGTGCCTTCCTTTTATAAAGCTGGTTGCTGAAGGTGGAATTGATCAAGTGAATGCGTTTGAGTATTTAAAATACTGCGCAGGAGTTTTCTTTGATCGTACTTTGTATGACCGGAATCTTGTCCGGCAGGACAATTGGACCGAAATTACTGAACGCGCCAAGCGTTTAACTCAGAAACTAGAATCCCTTAGACTCTCCAAATAGTCTCCTTGGTTTCGTTATTAACTTGTTTGATAGAAATAAGTTACAGGGTTTTGCTATGATTTGTTTCGCAGTTACATCGCTGGATTTTTGATGATCAATTGACTTCTCGAAACAGAGTCATATAATGTATAAATCTTTTTGTGCCAGGGAGTTACGTCAATCCGCTCTTGGAACAAAAATCCCGTACGGATCAATATTTCTTCAATAAAGAAAACAAGGTTTTAGCCATGATGAACAAACAAATGCGCGTATCAATTTTTTTTCTCGCCATGGTGACAGCTATGTCTATAGCTTGGGCAGATGATGAAGCGATTGTGGCGCCCGCAGGAAAAGCCAATCCGCAGACGGGTGTTTTTCAGATAGACAATATTAAAGGGGACGCCTGGTTGGTGGTGCCTCAGGAATTCAATGCTCAGCGCACCTATCCTTTAGTGGTGTCCTTTGCAGGCGAAGGCAAAAAAACGTCAGATCACGCAAAAAGCTGGGAATCTCAGGGATTACGAAATGGATTTATTGTTTTGGTGCCTGAATGGTCTGCGCGAAGCGGAGAAAGTTCAGATAGCCACGAAACTTGGATTTTAAATTTGATTAAAGAAGTGTCTGCGCGTTATCCAATTGCAAAACATAAGATTTTTTTGATGGGGCAAGGATCTCAAGCGCCTTTGGCCGCTTATTTGGCTGTAAATTATCCGCGGCAATTTGCGGCCGCTGCTTTGATGAACGGATCATGGGAAGGGTCTTTGAACAAAAATATGCGTTTTCAAACACGTTCGCGTAATCAGGTCCCTATGGTCGTTGCCCTCCAAGGGGCAAGCAAGGCATATCAAACTCAACTCGAAGCTTCGGCACAAAATTTACAGAAAAAAGGATATCTGATTAATATTGAAACGTTTCCGGATGGTCAGGATCTCTCCTCTCAGGAAGTGAGAGCCAAAGTCTATGATTGGATGATGGAAAAAAGTGATCTTTGGCAAGACGTAGTCGAAAAATCTGGAAAAAGCTGGAGAGAAAAATTTCGGCTCTTTGTGGAAGAAAATTTTTTCATCCGGTAATTCGTTTTTATCTTTCAGAAAAAATAGGGGACTTTATGAATTTGACAGGCGCGCAAGCAATGATTCGTTGTCTGGAACTCGAGGGTGTGGATTATCTCTTTGGTCTTCCAGGGGGAGCAATTTTACCCACCTTTGATGCTCTCTATGATTCGAAGCAAATCAAATTAATTTTGGTTCGACATGAGCAAGGTGCAACCCATATGGCAGATGGTTATGCCCGTGCGACAGGACGTACTGGAGTGTGTTTAGTGACTTCAGGTCCTGGAGCAACGAACACGGTGACAGGACTTGCCACAGCGTATTTGGATTCCGTGCCCATGGTTTGTATTACAGGACAAGTGGCTACACACGCCATTGGGAGTGATGCGTTTCAGGAAGCGGATGTGGTGGGAATTACGCGACCTGTGACCAAACACAATTATCTTGTAAAAGATGTGAATGATCTGCCGCGCATCATGAAAGAAGCTTTCTATATCGCTAACTCTGGTCGACCAGGGCCTGTGCTTGTGGATTTTCCCGTGGACGTCAGTCGGCAAATGATTGATTTTGAATATCCAAAAACCGTTGCGATTCGCGGTTACAATCCCAATCCACCGCTGGATCATCAAGCCTTAGATCGGGCTGCTGAGTTGATCAAAAACTCGAAGCGTCCGGTGCTTTATGTGGGCGGCGGGGCCGTGGGCGCTGGAGCCAGCCGTGAACTGATGGAATTTGTGGAGAAAACAGGAATTCCTGTGACGACCACGGTGCTCGGTCTCGGTGTGTTTCCTGAAACGCATCCGCTTTCATTAAGAATGCTCGGAATGCACGGAACCCATTATGCGAATTATTCGGTTCAAAATTCAGATGTGCTGATTGCTGTTGGGGCGCGTTTTGATGATCGCGTGACAGGCAAAATCGATAAATTTGCACCGCACGCAAAAATTGTTCACGTGGATATTGATCCTGCGTCGATTTCTAAAACCGTGAAAGTGGATGTTTCCATTGTGGGAGACGTGAAGCCTGTGCTCAAGGAATTCACGAAGCGGTTAAAAGATTTGCGACCGCAGCTTAAAGAGTGGCATGTGCAAATTGAAGGATGGAAGCAAAAGCATCCACTTAAATATGATCAAGGCCAAAAAGAAATTCGTCAGGAGTACGTGATTGATCAAGTTGGAAAGTTGACGAATCACGAAGCGGTGGTGACGACTGGTGTGGGACAGCATCAAATGTGGACCGCTCAGTGGTACCAGTTTCAATCCCCTCGAAGCATGATTAATTCCGGGGGATTAGGAACCATGGGCTACGGATTTCCATCTGCTATTGGAGCGAAGCTGGGTCGTCCCAATGAAACTGTGGTTTGTTTTGACGGTGACGGATCTTTTCAGATGACGCTCACAGAATTGGCTACGGCAGCGTATTACAACGTGGCAGTGAAACTGATTCTTCTCGATAACGGACATCATGGAATGGTTCGCCAGTGGCAGCAGCTTTTTTATAAAGAGCGCTACTCGGCTTCGATTCTAGGTCCTTCGAATCCTGACTTTGTCAAATTGGCAGAAGCTTACGGCATTTTTGCCAAGTCAGTCAGCAGTAAAGATCAAGTGATTCCTGCGCTTAAAGAAATTTTGGCGCATGATGGTCCTGCGATGCTTCATTGCAAAGTGGCGAAATCGGATTGTGTGTATCCAATGGTTCCGGCAGGCCACGCACTTGATCAGATTATTGACATGGCGTAAACATTCGAAATTCAAATTTCGGATCGCAAAAAAGCAAAACTTGTTTGCTTTTTAGATTCGGATCAATGAGAGGAATTTGAGACATGATGAAACATACGGTGGCAGTGCTTGTGCAAAATGAGTTTGGAGTTCTGGCTCGTGTGGCCGGACTTTTTTCAGCTCGCGGTTTTAATATTGATAGTTTGGCCGTGGGTGAAACTTCCGATCCGCAGATCTCGCGTATGACTATTGTGGTTCATGGTAACGAGCGCGTGCTCGAACAAATCATGAAGCAGCTTGGGAAACTTATCAGCGTGGTTCGAGTGGAGGAGCTTAAGTTGGAAGACATGATTGAGCGTGAACTTGTCATGGTGAAAGTGAATGCCGATGCCTCAACGCGCGGCGATATCATGCAAATTGTGAACACGTTTCGCGCCAAGATTGTGGACGTCAGTCAGGATACGCTTACCATCGAAGTCACGGGCGGAGAGAGCAAAGTGGATGCGATGCTGGAACTCCTTCAGCCATTTAAGCTGCTTGAAGTGGTTCGCACAGGATCGATTGCGCTCAGCCGACGTTCGGTGCTTACTGTTCCCGAAGC
>CAZOOM010000075.1:0-14056 GCA_964581425.1 uncultured bacterium
GGGCAGCACCTATCGGAAGTGGCCGATAGTCTTGCGATGCATGGTCCAGACAATATTCTGGGGGCTTTGCGCGAAGATCTTTTGAAATTTAGCAGCGAAACCATTTTGGCCCATCAACCCATTATTACTTACCAGTTAAGACGTGCCACCAGTTTCACTCTGATTCGTCTGCATGCCAAGTTTGATTTAGATTTTCGCAAGATGGATCAAGAGGTCGATGTTGAGGCGAGTTTCAACGAGCTGATGCAAAATTGTTGGGAAGGTTTGAGGCGAGGCGATCGAAGCTATTTTCACACCATCGAAAAAATGATCCAAAGCGCGACCTCGTTTGAAGATCTAAAAAGAAGGGCGGCCCGGCTTCTATCCGAATTTGAAGATCTTAAGAAGGTTTCGCGTGAACCTACCGGAAAAGAGGATGAATTTGCCGAAAATGAACCGGGCGAGGAAGATGCCACACTGGCTTCCACTCCGATCCGTGCCGAATTGCGCTCGGAATTAAAAGCGTGGGATGTCGTTATTTCGCTTGCCACAGCCGGTGTTTTTGGAGCGGTTCTATTTTTCGTGATGTTTTGCAAATCTGAAACAAGGGCCATTGCCATCAAAATGGCTATTCATTCGAGAATTTTTAGAAAAATAGTGAGTAGTAGATGGCTGCTTGCTTTCAGCTATGTGTCGAAAGACGGTGATCGCGTGGATCAGTGCCGCCTCATCGAACAAGTGCTTTTGGATCATGAGCAAAAAAGACGCGTATTAAATCCGAATGATTTAAAGAGGTACCAAAGGATGTTCAAAAAATCCATCGAGCAAATTTATTCTAACTACAAGCAATCTCTAAATTTAAAACAATTGGAATATCTTCTTGAGCTTGTGGAAGACGATCAAATCGAAACGCTGGTGGGTAAAATTTCAGAGAAACGGAAAATAAAAATTCTCCTACAGATTAGCCAAGAAACCTTTTATTTAGATTTTAAAGAATCTGAGAGAATAATTCCGCTAGCCAATCGTTTATTGCATGGCTTTGAGAAATTACAGAAGTTTTTTTCGCGTACGGACCTCAATGTGATGGTGAATTATTTATCCGGAATATTGAGGGATCTCGCAACCGCTTTAAAAGAACCTGAGGTGAAGCGATGGATAGAGGATTTGCGGGCACGGGTTTTGCAGTTCAATCAAATAGCCTATCACTCAGGAGAGTTTAGGAGCGAGCCGCTTCGCACAGCCACTTTTCAAATTTTAATTTTGCGTAACGTGAAGTTTCAAGTGGCTTCAAAAGAAGTCAGAGGTATGTTGAGCGAGCCCAATATCGTACCTCTGCAGGAGGGTGTGATCGCAAAATGGATTCAGG
Source organism: uncultured bacterium (assembly GCA_964581425.1). GTDB lineage: Bacteria > Omnitrophota > Omnitrophia > Omnitrophales > Aquincolibacteriaceae > CAZOOM01. The sequence goes on from CAZOOM010000075.1 coordinate 1,346, forward strand.
GAGACACTCGTGTTTTAGATGATTTTGAGAGAATGATTCAGGAGAGTACCTCGCTGAAGGATTTGGTAACAAAGATTCGAACAAAAGCTAAAACCTTCAAGGATGTCGACGAGTCTCATCAAAGCTCCACTGGAGATTTAGGCGCTGGGGATCTCTTAGAACCCGGACTGGGTGATGAAGATGCCACGTTGGCTACCACGCCTACTTTTCGTGCGGAAGAGCGGGGAGTGAAAGCGTTTTTCCGATCCCTGGTTCGTCTTGTAATTTTTGGTACACGCAATCCCACCCTTGATCAAATGCTTGATGAATTTGATCTTTTGGATGACGATGAGGTGAAATTTTGGGAGCAATATCGACTATTAATAACTTGGAGAAATAGTTGGAACTCCTGGAAATCTAGAAACTTATTGACAATGAGTATTCCTGAATTGATGAGGCCAACATTGGTTCGCGGTCTTATGGGATTACTCGATGCTGATAATGCAAGTTTCTTCACGCTTGATGCAATTCTCAAACTTTCAAAGCCGTTTGTTAAAGAACATCACTCTGAACTGACGCAAATAGAATTATTCGAATGGGCCATTCGCTATTTTTACTTCCATAAGTGGATTGGTTTGGATGGAAATATGAATAAAACGTTTGAGCATTTATTCATCGAGGAAAGCATCCGGTATCTTCCAAGCTCGGATATGACGAAAGCTTATGCATGTGTGGTTGATAGGATGAAAAAAACAAGTGATGAAGCCGGAAAAGATCCGATTCATCAAGCTCTTTGGCCATCTCGCAAATGGATTTTGTCGGATATTATGGCGATGCTGATCATGAAGGAACATCCGGAAATGGATTCGTTGAGGCTGGAGATAACAAAATCTCTCTCGATGATTTTGTCCAGTCCAGGAACGCGGGGTAAGTTTTTCGAAAACCCGCATTATATTTTATCCCAAATCATGAAGATTTTGGACAATGCCAATTTAGACCATAAAAGGAAAGAACGGGATTTACAACGACTCGTTCAGAATCTTCAAGATTTAGCAGGGCGCGGACCCATAGCTGATCCAAATCAACCGACTGATTTTGAAGCCGGAGAAGACACAACACTTGCCAGAACACCCGAAATCGGTCGTGCGGAGGAGAGGGGATTTAAAGCCTTTTTGCGTGCAGCCCTTCGAATCTTGATTTTTGGCCGGCCGGATCCAAGCATTGAACAAATAGGCAAGCGATTTTTGTATCTCTCAGGTCTTTGCCAAACCATTACTACTGAAATCATGAACTTGGATCAAGCGGAGATGGGTACTCATTTACTTCAAAATCCTCCTGCTGCTTTGTTGAGTGATCGAATTAAGAGACATTATTTGAATGGTTATCTTGGGATAGTTCGAGCTCTTGCCGAAATTCTCAGTGCCAGTATTTTACAAAGCGAACTCTATGCCACGGCGCTTCATCTCATGGATCTTTGGGAAAGTAAGAAGGGTCTCAAAATTACGCCAGAGCCGCTTGTGCTGGGAAAGGTGCCGTATGCTGTACCAAGCAGTGTCATTCACAAAAGGTATTTGCTTTCAGTCGAGCGATTAACAACTCTGTCGAAGCAAGACGCGATCATTTGGGGGCTTGATTGGATGACTGATCGCATGGCGGCTGATCCTCAGCTTTCGAGTTTGATGATTGAACTTTTCGACCAAAGTATTGCTGGAACCCGAAATTCCATAACCTCGATGGAGAGCCTTCCGGGAGAATCAGAATTATCCATTTATCCACGCATCATGCCGTCAGTCCAAAGCCTTTTGATTTCGAAATTGCCCGGAATCAATTTAGTTCCCGGATTGAGCCCTGATCCCCACACAAGAAATGCCCAGAGCATGGTACTCGCTATTTTGCGTAATCCTAGACTGAGGAGCTCCCGGATTATCGGGGCCAATTTGGATAATCCCAAAGAGTATATCGCTGGTCTTCTAGCGCACATTCAGAAGTTTCGAAATCCGAAAATGGAGATCCGCCCGGAAGTCCAAAATATATTGCTGGAATTGATGAAAGATTCTGAGGTTAGGACTCGTTTTCTTGATGATGCTGAGAATATCTTGGAAAAAATTTCCCGAATAGCTGCTGGTGAAAGTTCTCGGGAAAGAAAAATCACGTCTTTGAATGAGTTGCGAGATTCGGTGTTTGATCTTGCTCAGCGTTCACATACGGGAGGTGATGAATCTCTTGAGACAGGAGATGAAGATGCAACCTTGGCCGTCACACCGACCCTGGAACCTGTTCGCGCGGAAGAGCGGGGACTCACGGCATTTTTGCGCGCAGCCCTTCGAATCGTGATTTTTGGTCGTGTAAATCCTACGTTAGATCAAGTAAATGGCAAGTTTAAATCTACAGCCATTCACTATTTACGATGGATCACGTGGGGGCAATATTTTACTCATTTTATTTATTCTTGGTTCCTATTTTGGACTTCAAGGAGCGGCTTTCTTCACCAGAAACTCACTGGCCTTGTGGAGCAATTGGTGGAACTTAACTATTGGCGGTTTAAATTATTGACGGCAATTACTCCATCAGAATACATGCCTTATATTCTCGAGGAGTTGCTTAATTTATATGCGCGATCAAAGGAGGAGTCTCTGGCAATACTCCGCACGATGGACGATCTTTACGCAAAAATTAAAAGCCCGAATAGTGCGGCTTATGAAGATCCCGACTTGCCTTTTTGGTTAAGCTGCTTTATTGCTGAGGTCTCAGAGATGTTGGATGCTCTCGACCACTATGAATATGAACATATTAAATCAGATAAGCATTTTAGAGCAGATAAATACTTTTCGGTGGTCGTAAACCATTTATCTTCGGCGGAGCTTTATAAAGCGTATGACTTTCTTGTTACTGAATTTAAAAGGCACCACTTTTGGAAACAGCAGAGTCTCGATTCCAAACTGTCGACCTGCTTGATTGATGTGCTCTCTCTAATCTTCGTCCGATTGCATCCTCTAGCCCAGAATCATTACATTGCTATCGATCAATTTATTAGAAAAATAATATTGTCGGATGTACATTCGCGACAATTTGTTTTGCCTCAATTGGACAGCATTCTTTCTCAGCTCGCACGTATGATTGAGGAAAATAGCCAATCTTCAGCGCCCGAGATGCGTCAAAAAATAAAAAAGTTTGCCGCTCAGCTGATGGATGTTGCAAATCGCGAGCCTACGGAAAACTCCACGGATCAAAACGATGATCTGAATCCTGGTTTGGGTGATGACGACGCAACCTTGGCCGTCATACCGGTGCGTGCAGAGATGCGCTCAGCAAATTGGGAAAACATTGTAAGTATCGCTTCAGTTATCGCTATGGCGAGTATTTGTGGTTTTTATCTTTTAATTGGTAGTTGGGGAGTAGCCAAATTCATATATCATCAATGGAAATGGAGCGCGCTGAAACTTGCGATTCGTTTTCAAATCTTCCGAAGACTTTTCAACATGCAGAAAATGATTGCCGATTATTTCTGGAAAGACGACTATACGCCAGTGCCGGCAATAGCAAAGATCAGATTAATAGAGGCCGTACTCATCGATCATCGGGACAAGAGACAAGTATTAACCGATGCTGACGTCAAATGGTTTTTAAAAGAATTTAAGCATTACTTTGATCAGTTGGCTTTTCGTGGAGCTGGTATTGGTTTTGAAGAGCTTGATTATCTTTTAAAGATTGTGGATGAAAAGCGATTTGAAGAAATATCCGGCGAACGAGATTTGAACCTCGAAAGGGAGGCTTTGCTTAAATCAATGCAGATGCTGAATATAATGATTCATAAGACTGAGTTTCCAATTCCGGAATTAAACTCTCGTCTTAACAAAAAAATGAATCGTGATTGGAATCGGTTCATGAGCTACTTTACCAGGTTAATGGTGCAAGTTGAAAAGAGAAAGATGTTTCCTGAGGTTTTTAAAATTGATATAGATGGTTTACACACTTTTGCTTTGCGAGACATTCTTTTTGGTTTTGTAGCCCGAGTGCCTGATGAGATCACCGAATCTCTACGCAACGAAATATTGAAGCTTATGAAGATTATGCCGGAAAAAGAACTCACTCAAATCCCTATAACCGACGCATTGACTTTGGCGCTCATTCGGAGAAATAAAAAATTCGAAGCAACTTGGCGGGAGATAGAAAGCTTCTTGAGAACTTTTGACCAACAGATCTCATCTTTCTTATGGCGTGTGAGAGTAGCCTATGCTGGAGGGGATTCAAGCCTGCTGGATGAGTTTGAGCGGATGATTCAGGATTCTATTTCGCTGAAAGATCTGGAAACAAAAATGAGAGAGCGATCCAAAACTTTGGAAGCGGTTCATGACGCCTCCCAAACTCCCACAGGAGATTTAACCGGAGAAGATCTTTCAGAGCCGGGATTGGGTGATGAAGATGCCGCGTTGGTTGCCACGCCTTCTTTCCGCGCGGAAGAGCGGGGACTCACGGCATTTTTGCGCGCAGCCCTTCGAATCGTGATTTTTGGACGAATGAATCCAAGTGTCGAACAGATCGCAAAACGCTACGCGTGGATTTTACTACCGGGTAGATTTCACATGCCCCCGGTTGAACCGAAGTTGAGTCTTTATAACGGAGCTCTCGGGAGTGATTTCCTCTCATTTCTTGCGCGATTGGAGTTTTGGATGATCGACAAACCTAAATGGTTCATCGATCAAAAGATCCAGGGAGTCATTTCGTGGGGTTTTCGAATTTTGGTTCGCATTCTTACTTTGAGTGTTCCACGCGCGCAGCTTTATCCCTTGATGCTTGAGCTCATGAATTTGTGGGATAAAAGGCTGCAGCCGAAACCGAGTAGCAGTGATTCTAATGAGAAACCCGTATTTAAATTTCATATGGAATCGATGTCTATGGGGCAATTGGGGCATTGGTATTTCAATGGGCCCCTCTTTTTTGGAATGATGCGGATTCTCGATCGCATGGCGAGAGATCCTGAGCTTGCTCCCCAAATCATTGAGATTTTTGAAAAAATTTTTTCACGAGATCATGAAAATTTATTACCAAGTGAAAAGGACCGAGTTTCGAAAGGTCCCAGAATCATGCCCCCGGTACAAAAACTGATTATTTCGAAATTACCTGAAATCAATCTGGTTCCTGGCTTGAGTGGGAACCCTTCTGTCAAAAATGCGCAGAGCATTTTGCTTTTGTTAATGCGGCAAAATAAAGGGGAGAAAAGCATCTATCCTTTGAATTTGAATGCCGGGAGATTTGGAAGTGGATTTATGCCAGCTTTTGTAAAAACAATATATTTTCCTGAAATAGCAGTCATGTTGAACCAGATTCTAGAACGCCGGTATCCGAATGCCGATTTAGGCAAAAAAACTCAGGAAATCCTTGAGGGATTTATAAGTAACGAAGTGTGGATGAAACATTTTCTGCAAGAAGCCGAGGGCATTTTGCAGCAAATCGGAAATATCTTGGGCGATTCGAGTCGCTCAAAAGATGAAAAGATTCAGGCGCTCGATGCACTGGCAGCGCAGATCCAAGACATTGCCGCCCTTCCACCTACGGGAACGGGAGATGAAGCCTCTGAGTCTGGTTTTGAAGGCGACGATCAGGAAACGCTTTTGACCGCTCCAGTAAATTCGGGACTGGCGGTGCCAACTCGTTCGGAAGTGAGGCTGGCGATGGACGGTGATATTCAAGCTTTTGTTCAACCGATTCGCGTGAGTCAGGATCCGGTGCTTGAAATTTTGTCAGACGATTTTGAGACTCGACTTTCAAAAATGCTGCTTGGCTGGAGAGGTCAAGGCTGGCTCAATGCTGGTGATTTCTTAACTCAGCTTCGAAGTTTGCTTGGGAATATTCGTTCGCTAATTTGGCAAGACACTTTGATGCTGAACCAGCATCACGATTCTTTGCTTGATGGGGTGACAAGCCAGGCGCTTGAGGCGTTTGAGGGCGAGCTTGATCACTCGCTTTCAGCTTGGTTTGAAAATCATAAGGACGAGAAACTTAATTTGGTTCTCAGTTTTGAGGATTCGGATAGTGAGACTCTGCGAGCCATCTTGAAAATGTATCTTCAGCAATTAGGAGCTTTACAAATCTTTTTTGATGCGGATCAACCGTTGCAAAGAGCAGATTGGAAAGATTTTCGAATCCTGACTCATAAAATAGATGCTGAAAAACCGGTATCGGTCGCGGGGAGCGTTTCAAAATCGCTGGAGCGTCCTGCGCTGTGGAATCTGCGCCGCCTTGTGCTTCAAAATGTTCCTGATTCGATGGTACGTTGCTCAGCCAATGGAGCTTCGATTCCTCCGGTAATGAAACGGCTTTATTTTAAATCGATGTTTGCGCTTCTTGCGGTTTTATACTCGCTTGATGAAAAAACACTGAAGCAAATTCTTCACGATCCCGCGCAGCTTGAAGGTTTTATAAAGTCTCATCCGGTATTAAGCCGCTTTTCGGGAATGCTTGAAATCGGGTCGAGCGGTGAGATGTCGATCAATTTTGAGCGACTGGTGAAATCCTTGCGACAAATTGAAGCCGCTGCCTAGACGAATATTAGAGATCCCTTTTTGAAAAGCTCGATCAAAAAAATTCAAATTTAATAGCTAGCGTCAGCCTTCGCTCATGTCCTCCGGGACTGTTCAGACCGCGAAAATTGACTCCGGGTGGAGCGGTCTTCACTGCGCGCTCGCACGTACCGCCCATTCCATCGGCGTTACGGCTTGCGAGCTCCCTCCAGACATGACCTCAGGCTTTTGATCATTCACAACTAGCATTTGGGACTTCTGCGAAGGAAGCTCTGCGACCCGACTTCCAATGGAATGGGAAGTCGGAAGAGCAGTGCAGCGAAGCGCGTTCAAGCCGGCGTCTATCTTCTCGCGGTGAGTGGTTCCGAAGCAGAAGTTTCAAATGCAACTTGCTTATTTTAAAGTTTTGGTTGCGCTATCATGGGAAAAGAAGAATTTCGAGAAACGAATATCCATTGACACTTTTTTAGCTCCGTTGGTAGAATTCGGCCCATTCATCCCTTCATATACCATAAAGACCTCACTTGCGTCTTTCTTTGGGGAGTTGCCCGAGTGGCCAAAGGGGACAGACTGTAAATCTGTTGGCTTAACGCCTTCATTGGTTCGAATCCAATACTCCCCACCATTAATCGTGATTTTTCGTTCACTTAGAGGATCTTGCTTTAGATTGCGTGGCCATCCATAATACCGCTGTTCAGATTTCAAAATCCGTTCTAAAATAAAAAATAACTTTCAACCAGTGTTCCAACTTCAGAGGAGTGTAATGATGATGACAGATCTTGATATCCTTTCTGTTTTAGCGGTCATGATGATGATGGCTTGTGCTATTGAGTTAGTTAAAGTCCGCAAAGAGTTGTTGAAACACACCAAACTCATGGAAGAAATGATGAAGAAGCCTCGTTAGATCACGAGGCGTTTGCTTGAAGTAAGATAATATCAGGAGCTCTTAAATCCGCCAGTACAGCCAAAGCTCGTGACGGTGGTCATCGGCTGAGTAGTTTTTCCTTGGATGAGGAGGCAGGCTGTCATCGGATAAGCGGTGACTCTCTGCAGCTTGATGACGTTTTGTGCTATCAAGTCTGGCCTGATAGATTTTCCCTATTTGCTGGCGTAGGGGCTCAGCTAAATGTCGAATGATATTAGATTTCATTTTTATCCTCCCTGCTAGCTAACATAAAAAGTAAGACGTCGTGTTGTAATCCAGGTTTCCCAACCCTTCCATGCATCCCGGTTGATGGCGACTTCTTTTTGGTCTTTGGATTTCCAATCCAGAAACTGAGCGGTTAAATAGCCGTCATCTAAGCTCTCCGCGAGTCCCTTGTCCGGAGTGCCATCATGGTCGTAGGTTAAAAAGGCGTGTGAGACAAGGACCATATCTTGATCCTCCTCCTGCTGCTCATATTGTCCCCAGGTTACTTTTTTTAACTTTCCTGAGTCTTCGTGAAAATCATAAATAAGAATCTCTTTAGTCATAGGGCCATCGAGAGGTTGATTTTCAATTTCAAAAAACTCGAATTCTTTTTTGGTGTGAGAAGCATCCTGATATTGAGTACCCTGATAAATGCTTCTGATTCCGCGTAAAAGGTGTTCTGGAGAGTACTCTAAAATTCCAGTCATCTGGCGGAATTCGTTTCCATTTTTTTCTTCATGAGTTCGGACTTCATTTTCAGATTGATCTGAGAATTTCTTTTGGCAAACCTGATCCCCTGAGGCTTGATCTTTGCCGCAGGTTTCTGAAATCATGAAAAGAATCGAAGTGTCTAAAGGGCCATCTTTTTGGCGCCTTTTGGGTTTATCCTTTGGTAATGTTGATTCCGATTTTTTAGCGTGTGCTTTAAGCGCCTCAATGGTTTTCTCTACAATAAATTCAGGTTTGCTCAAACTAGGATTTTCCATAAGAAAAGCGGTTTCATCGTTATCTGGACCATTAATCGTTTCTTTAAGTGTGGGTTTGGACTCAGTCGAGGAAGCGCTCTCTGATGCTTGGACTGATTCCACTTTCTTTTCCGGGATTTTGGGTGAATGTTTGGCATCCAAGGAATCCAGAGATGTCTCTGCATAGATAGGGCATTGGGAAACGGCCATGCAGACTCCCAACAGCAGAACACCCACACTCACAAATGTTAACTGTTTCATCTTGCAAACATTCCTAAATGGTTTCCAATGGTGCTTTTCTCTCATTCAAATTAAACAGTAACACATCAAAAGATGATTTCAATAGCACCCCATATAAAAAAAGCGTAATTCATATCTATCTATGACAAATAAACACATTTATTTTCTCAAAAAAATAGCAATTTATAGCATTCAACATAAGATGAAGTCGGAATCCGGGATTTTAATTTCTGACCATTCCCACTTTTTCTTTTTAAAATAGCACAGAATTTCCCAGGATTCTGAGACACTCTCGCGAAACTGAGCAGGCGCGATGGCAAGGTTGTTTAGCTCTTAGAAGTCGCAGCCGTAAAACTTTTTGTTCTCTTCCGAAATCATTCTGCCCGCGTGGATCAACTCCGGTTTGAGCTGGCCTCATTCGGCTCTCGCTCGTCCCGCCCATTCCATTGTCGGGACGGCTCGAGACGTTTCCTCAGAGATCAAAAAGTTTTACTTGAACCGCCGGTGGCAGAGTCGAAGTCTCTTGCCAAGCGAAGGAGAAGAATCGCTGGGAAATTCTGCGCCAGACTCAGTACATAAATCAGGGAATTACCAATTTTTAATTTCTATTGAATTATGAGGGCAAACCCATAAAATTCATCGAGCGAGTCAGGATGAAGACCTTACGATTCATTCCTGTTCGGGAGTGCATTCGGATAAAATGAGACTTTCTAAGCCCTGGGAGTTTCCATGAAAAAGTATTACTGCAATCACTGTAAAAATGAATTTGAAAGTGAACCCAAAGAGGGATTGGAATGTCCTTTATGCTTTTGGAGCTCCTCAGTTGAAGAACAATCTGAAAAAATTCCAGTTTCAAATAAAGTCGCGTCCTTATCCGAGTCTGCAGCTCCATCCGCAAAAACGCCATTAAACTGGGCGCCGATTTTCTCAGCTCTTTTTTTTGTAGTGATCACCCTCTCAGTTTTAATCCTTGCCGGTTATTTTGCTTTCAAATTTAGAAATACTTTGCAAGCCAAAGGGATTTCTATTTCGATGAAGTCCGAGGATTTAAAGCAGACTCAAAAAGGGGAGAGCCAGGACGCAAAAGAATCAGAGCAGCCCGCTATTTCAGCTGAGGAAGAAATGCTCCTGGTCAGAAAACTTCAGGTTTCAGAAAATCGGCCTTTAAGTGATGAAGAAAAGAAGATCCTAGATCAGCGCGCTTCTTACTCCATTGGCCATCGGGAAAGTTTGCCCTCTAAGGTATGGACAGAAGCGGATTTTAAATCCCTGCTTGAAAATCAGCAAAAAACTTATGGCGTTCCAATTTCCTGGTCTTATTCAAAAAAGATTCAGAATATTTTTAAAGAGAAATATTTGTCAGGAGAAGCGGCGTTTCAGCAGGGGGAGCTATTAAAAGCTCGAAATTTCTGGGTGGAGACATTAGCTCTTCCTATCTATGGCAATAATATCCAACGCCACCGAGGAGTCATTTTAACCATGCTCCGGCCCTTCATTAATGATACGCTTTCAAAAATCGGATCGATTAATTCCGGTCTTGCCGATGCGCGGCTTCAGGAAAAAGAGGCGCAGGTCAATACGCAGTATCAGACCCTGATAGGAGCTTTGAATCAATCCGATTGGAATGCATGCGTTGAAAGTATTCAAACGCTCGATCGCTTGCTTGACGAATTAGAAAATCCAAAACTTGTAACTGGTGAAACGCCTCCTTATCCTGTTGCTTTTGCGCAAGTGGATGACGGTATTAAAGCCACTTTGATGGAACTTGCACAGGTTCCGCCTCCGCCTGTGGCTTCTTTTAATTCTCTTCGCGTGGATCTTCAGCGAAAACTTTCTGTGGCGCAAAGTTTTCAACCTCAGAAGCTGGAAGAGATGCAGGCCCATTACGAAAATGGTCTTCAGGCCGTGGAGCGAAAAGACTTTGACCAGGCCGTGAAAGAATGGGAAAAAGTGGATTTCCCGCTGGCTCTTTATCAAGATGTTCAGGAAAAACTTAAAATTATCAGAAAATTGAGGAATCCGAAATCTGCTGTGACTGCAGGGGAAACCGCGATTCCTATTAAGGTAAAAACATCCTGAAAGTTCATCAAGAAAGGACTTGAGAAGGTCGATCTTTGGAAAGCGGTACAAAGATCGTGTATGATTGTTGAGAGGATTTAAGTATGGCATTTCATCTACGTTCAGAACTTCCAGAACCCGTCATGCTCGAGCTTAATCACGAGACGCCGGAATTGACTCCGGAGGAAGTTCGTATTCTCAAATCTCAGATTCGTTTAAATGCGATTCGCATTCAGGAAGATGTGAGACGGTTAGAACTTTTTTTAATCAAAGAAAAATATCCGCAGGACACTGTGTTTATTGACAAAATCAGAAAAAATCTCAAATTATCCATGGAAGAAAACGACACTTTCCGGAAAGCCCTTTGGAATCATTGTCAAAGTGCTGATGTGGTGAACCGATTTCGTAAGCGATCATCATGACCATTCAGACCACCGTCATTATCATGGGCGGAGGGCAGGGAAAACGCCTTTACCCACTCACCAAGTACCGTTCCAAGCCAGCCGTTCCGATTGGCGGTAAGTATCGCTTGGTGGACATTCCTATTTCAAACTGCATTCACTCTGATTTGCGGAAAATCTTTGTGCTGACACAGTTCAACTCAACTTCACTTCACCGTCATCTTCACCGGGCCTTTCCGTATGAAGCATTTAATGGAACTAGTATTGAACTCTTGGCTGCGGAACAGACTCTTGCCAACAAAGATTGGTTTCAGGGAACGGCGGATGCCGTGCGCAAGCATTTTGGTCACTATCATTTGAAACCCGATGATACGGTCTTAATCCTTTCTGGAGATCATCTTTACCGGATGGATTATCAAAAGATTTTAGAGTACCACCTGGCTAAGCAAGCCGATGTTACGATTGCCGCCATCCCCATTCCCAAGAAACACGCGCATCATTTTGGGATTCTTCAACTCCAAGCGAGTGGCCGTATCCATTCGTTTTTAGAAAAGCCACCGGTTTCGGAAAATATCCGCAGTTATGTTATTCCGACAAAATTGAGAAAAGCTTTCAACGTTCAAGACTCGCGAGATCAGTACTTAGCTTCCATGGGAATCTATGTTTTTCAGGCCAAGGTCCTCGAAGAAGTCCTGGCTGGGAAAGAAACAGATTTTGGGAAAGAAGTAATTCCTAAATCCATCAAGAGTCACCGTGTTTATGGATTTGTTTTTGACGGTTACTGGCGGGACATTGGAACGATTCGTAGTTTTTTTGCAGCGAATCTTGAACTGACGAAAACCAATTCCAAGTTTTCTTTCTTTGATTCCGATTTCCCGATTTTTACACGCTCAAGATTTCTACCGCCTTCTTGTTTCCGAGGAACCACACTGCGTCACGTCCAGGTATCGGACGGCATTTCATGCGAAGGTGCTTTGGTGGAAAGTTCTATTTTAGGATTAAGATCCATGATTCGTAAGGGCACGCGCATTCGCCGCAGCATTATTATGGGAAATGATTTTTATGAATCTCCGACTCCTGGGGGTGAAATTCCTTTGGGAATTGGAGCTCGCTGCCGGATAGAAAATTGCATCATTGATAAAAATGTGCGGATTGGTAGCGGTGTCCGGATTTTAAATTCAAAGCGTATCCGGGAATTTGATGGTGAGGAGTATTTTATCCGCGAAGGCATTGTGATCATTCCTAAGGGAGCTGTGATTCCTGATGGCACTGAAATTTAGGCTCGGTTTTTTCGCTTTTATTTTGATGAGTCTTGTTTTTCTTCCCCAGCTTCAAGCACTTGAAGATTTCGGCCCAAAAAAACAAGCGGCTGACGAAAGTGCAAAGCCAGGCGCGAATTCTGAAGAGGTTTCCAAATCAGTCTCTGATGCGGAGAGGAAAAATATCCAGGACCGGATGCAGGTTCTGGCAAGCATGTTTAAAGGAATGCCGGTTCCTCCAAGAATGGATCAAACCATTATTTTGCCTGAAGCCCGGGAAGGGGATTCTGCAGCCAATTCTGCTGAAGAGAATAAATAAGAACTTTTTTTGATTAACTTTAACCAAGGAGAGCTTGATGAGAGATAAAGCTATTTTGC
>CAZOOM010000076.1:0-14017 GCA_964581425.1 uncultured bacterium
AGCGGATCGGATCCACAAGGGGTTGATCTCGCGGATCTTTTTTGCAGACAAGCGCGGAGCAGAATCGGACGGCAATTTCGAAGCCTTTTTACAGCAGACGACGCCTTTTCCAGTAAGATCGCGAAAAAACTTTTAGAAGGCGAGTATGCTTGGCTTGAAAATGATATTTTGTTTACTGAGAAATAATTTTTTAAGCAGCGTCCGCTAAACTAAAACCGCCGCGCTCCACTTGCTTGAGGCGGATCAGCTCTTGATCTGCAAGCTCAATCAGTCTTCGCTCATCCATGTTGGCACCTGGGAAAAACTGAGCCGCTCCAAAAGTAGCTGATGGATGAAATTCTTCGCCGTTTAAATCGAGACTAATTTCTCGAACACGGTTGCGGATGGTTTTGAGCCGCTCAAGTACCACCTTTCGGTCAGCAGTGTCAAGAATCAGCATGAATTCGTCTCCACCGAATCTGCCGAGAAAGTCATTTTTTCGAACAAGAGATTGAACGATTTCAGACATGGTTTTCAGGACACGGTCTCCTGCATGGTGTCCAAAATGGTCGTTAATGTGTTTGAAATTATCCACATCAAAAATCACGAGTGAAAAAACCTGCTTTGTCTGTTCACAGTTTTCGATCTTCTTTCGCAAGATATCAAAGAACTTACGGCGGTTATATATTCGGGTTAAGTCATCGATTTGTGACAGCTCTTCGGCACGCTTGTAAAGCACCGCTAGCTTTTCCTGATTTTCTTTGAGCTGTAAATTCCTATCAAAAGTTTCCCGGTGCTGCTTGGCGTAAAAATAAGTGAGCAGGCTTGCGAAAAGTCCGGTCGAGGATAAAAAATAGAATCCCAATTGAAAATCCAGATAATTGATTCGAGTTCTGTCATGAAAAACAGCGGCAACATAAAATAAGGTAAAAGCGGCATAAAGCCCCAGGTTGTGCTTCCAGTAAAATCCATTAATCAGTGCAGTTGCAAGAATGACCAGATTGACGCCTTCATAATAATGGCTCGCCGTGCCATCAGTGACGGCAATCATAAGAAGCACGCCTCCGCTCATAATCAATGCGCAAATATCCATAACCCAAATGATGCGTTTTTGAATCCAGGGTAAAAAGGTAAACAGAAAAAATCCAAAGATGAATGCGGAATCAATCAGGCGAATGGCAAAAAAAGATCGGCAATAGTGAGGATAAATTTGAATGTCAAAATAGGTAAAGGCAATGTGCAGCATGATTGAGATAGGAACCAGAATTCTGAAACGTTTCAGGATGTGCTGGTTGACAAGCACGTAATAAATTGGGTCGGCTTCTGCTGACGCCCTATTTTGAATTCCCATGACGCGCTCAGATTGGGTTGTGAAATTAAATAGATTCTTTATTAAGTCCTAGAAAAAGACTACCATGACAGCTGCAGAGGATTTGTAGCAAAAACTAGCATAAAGGTGTCATTGATCTTAAAATAGATGCTAATGCTATATCTTGATTGTAAATGATTTTTTTCTCAGCTCATATAGCGTCTTCGAACTTCTTCTAAGTCTTAGCGACTCCTCTAAAATTCCTATTGAATCGAACCAGCGACGCCGAGTATTCTTTACTGTTATGATGAAAATTTTTAAATCTTTAAGGGTGATTTCAATGACGCTGTCAGTTTTAGCGCTCTTTGGGCAAACTGGCGGTGAGATAGGCTTTGCGCAAGACGGGAGTATCAGTGAAATTTCGCGCACAGTCCGAAATGACGGGGAGGGCCAAGTCCTCGAGTCTTCAATTTCTCGCTTTGCAGAAACTCGGGAGAGAAATGATAAAGACAATGATTTGTTACCGGTGAAAATGGATTCCGTAAATATTACGAAGGAGGATCGTGTTGCGACAAAGCCTTTCTCAGAAGAAAAAAGCAGTTCGAACATCTCAGGTTCAGATCATCCGGTTGAACAGGGATTTGTCAAAAACATTGAATACTATCAGCTAAATGACCAGGATAAGAAATATGTGATACGCTTAGTTCAGGAAATTGACGGGTTGATTGTTGAAGAGGCCATTTCCTCCGATTGGAAAACACCTTTTGGCGAAACAGAGAACGTTAAAGACGTGAGGATTTTCCAAAAGGAAATGAAAGAAGAAATTCAAAGTTGGTATAAAAATCTTGATGCTGAAAGCAAAAGCAGTTTTGCAGCACAAAGCGCGACCCTCTCGGCTATTTTAGATGAAGTAAAGATGCTAGGGTATGACGAAGTTCTTGACGCTGAAACGCTGCGCCGAATTAAGCTTTACGATTTGGCCGTGAAAATTGTCACTGAAACTTTAGAGCGTACCGAAACGAACGGGAGAAAGACGTACCTTCGCGCGCGGAATCAAGGAAAGAGAACAAACTTTGAATATGTGTTTTCCCAAATTGAAAAACGCAAAAAAGACCTCCCGGCTTTTGATCGACGTCATGAAACTGCAGTCGCAGATGAAATGTCGCCAGAAGAAGACGTGTTTGTGATTGAAAGCTTATCCAACGACCAGGCCAAAGAGGATCTTCAGCGGGATTGGATGAAGCGCATTGAGCTTAAAGCAGCTATTTTTTCTTTTCTGTTGGGAACGGGGCAAGAGCATCCGTTCCTAAAAGAGATGTTTTATGGTCAAAAGTTGGGGCGTTATGAAATCCTTAAGAGGTTCTACGATGAGACCTGGGAAATTCGCAGGCGCTTTATGGCTGTCAAAGATAAACCAAATCATCTTCGGCGAGAAGAAAAAGAATGGATTAAAATTCAGGAAAAGCTTCTTGCGAAAGTTCTTCAGGTTTCGCCATCTTTGTCGCTAACTTCTAGTTTAGCTGATGAGGGAAAGAAGTCTCCGGCATTTCCACTTCATAAATAGTTAGGGTGCTCTTCTGTTTTTAAACTCTTCTTTGCATGCCGCCGATGATTAGATCACGTGAGGTAGGTGTTCCAAGATGCAAAAAATGCTACGAATTTCTATTGGCTGTATAGGACTTATCATTATAGGTTCTCTTGTAGGTAGGGCCTCCGAAGACAATGCCAGTGACCTTAAGATCAAGATGCTTAGTCAGTACGAGGATGCAACAAATCTTAGTCAAGAATTAAACCTTCTTGAGGACGATCCTCTTCAAATTAAACCCAAGCTGCGTCACGCCAGTGAACTACTGCTTCAGGAGGACTGGAAACAAGTCAGGCCGCTTTTACAGGAAATTTTGAATGATCTGAGGCTCCAGGAAAGACAGAGGCCTTTCTTAAGTCAGAAACATTTCAGGGCGGAATGGCTGGAAATGATATTTGAATTGATCCAAAAGCTTATATGGCTTGCTTTGCTCGCCTATGCGGCGATGCGATCAAGTCGTTTTCGAAGAATTGTTACCGAAAGCAGCTCCGGATCTGAATGGTTTTTGTCGGCGAAACTGGTTTTGCTTTGTCTTGTTATGGGTTCGTACCATCTCCTAGTTGATTTTTCAAAGTACGGACAGTCTTCTTGGGCATTTTTCGATATTCATTTAACGCTTATTCTTTTTCTCCTTTGGGTTCTTCCTTTATCGTGGGGAATTGGCGGGACTCTGTGTTTTTCACTTTGCCGATACTGGATATCTGGTAATCTCGGGATGTCGTTTTTTCTTATTTTAGCGACCGGTGTCTGGGTTTTGATCGCCAAAAAGCTCATGAAAAAAAAGCTATTAGGACTTAAAGACAGTTTTATAGTGGGTGCCGGAGCTGGACTGATTCACGGGCTCTTTTTTTACGCACCTATGCGGGAGTGGATGTCTTTGCAGTATTGGAGCCTAAGTTTGCTAACGTTGTCTGCGATTGAGGGGTTTGGTTCGGTGGCCATTTTTTATGTTCTATCGCGAATGGATCAAGAATGCAAACGGCAAGCTCAGGAAAAAGAGCTTTTAAAAACCAGACTCCTTTTTTTGCAGGCACAGATGAATCCACACTTTGTTTTTAACTCGCTGAGTACCATCTCAGCGGTGTGCGATCAAGAGAAGGCGGAAAAATCCAAGCATCTTGTCTTGCAGCTTTCTAATTTTCTCAGACAGATGGCGCGGCGCGATCAGGATTTTGTGTCCCTTCGGGATGAGATCAGTTATGTAGATGCTTACCTAGAACTCGAGAAGGTCCGGTTAGGAGACCAGCTTGAAATTGTCCGCAACTACAAAGTGTCCGAGGAGAATTGGAATCAAAAGATTCCTGTGTTGCTGATTCAGCCTTTAGTCGAAAATGCAGTGAAACATGGCATTCGAAAGCAATCGGATACGGGGCGTTTGACGCTGACTCTTGAGCCTTGTGGTCCAGGCATTCAAGTGGTTATTGAGGATAATGGCGCTGGCATGGAGCCTGCGCGTGTGGATTCAATACTACGCGGTGATAAGCAGGTGTCTGAAGGGGCTGGTATCGGGTTGCGTAATCTTCGTGAGCGCCTCCGCAAAATTTACGGCAAGGCCTTTGATTTGGATATCAAGAGCCAGGTATGCGTGGGCACAAAAATATCGCTTCAACTTTCAGCGCTTGGAGGGTGACTTTTATGATTCGTGTCCTAGTGGTTGATGATGATACCTTGGCTCGCGAGGTATTGACCCGTGAGATTGGGTTAAATCCGGAGTTCCAAGTTTCTGGATTTGCAAAAAATGGCAGGGAAGCGCTCACCATGATTCAGAAATTAAAGCCGGATGTTGTTTTCCTTGATATTGAAATGCCTGAGAAGGACGGTTTAGAGGTCGCTAGCGAACTTACTCAAGCTGAACATCTACCGTTGATTGTTTTTCAAACGGCTTTCCACCAGTATGCCATTGAGGCATTTGATGCCAACGCGGTGGATTACATTTTAAAGCCAGTGGATGGTGACAGAGTCCGGAAAACGCTGTTGCGCATCAGGGAACGTCTCCGCGAAAGCTCCAGCTCCAAAGATCGAATGGTTCGTCTTCGTGATGACCTTGCCCAGAGGGGACTCGTCAAAAAATTAGCCGCTCATCGGCGGGGAAGCAAAGACAGAATTTTACTTGAACCTCAGGAGGTTTTCTATTTCTGCGTACATCTTTCGGATTTGATGGCTCGCGTCCGGGACGGGGAATGGATTGTAAACTCAACCATGAGAGATCTTTTAGATATTTTAGATCCGGCCTCCTTTTTGCAGACTCACAAATCTTATATCGTCAACGTGAATCAAGTTGCTAAGGTTGCTCCGATGTTTAGTGGAAATTTTGAAATTGGATTCAAAGAGTCTGCTATTCCTAAAATCCCTCTGTCCCGCCGATTTGCAGCGGCGCTCAAAGCTCGTCTAGGAAATTGGTAGGAAAAACAAATACCGCGTAGAGCCCCATTTTTACCGCTTAGGGTCTCATTTTTGCCGCTTGAAATTTTTTTTCCTTTAATCCGGCTTTATTAGAGTAACTTTCTAATAAGAACAAAGTCATTAAAGAAAGGAACTTGAGTATGAAAAACCAACATGTTTTTGAAAGAAAAGTAAAAAAAGTTTTAAGCCGGTTATTTGTGCTTGTAGTAGCTTTTTGCAGCACATTGCAGCCGGTGATGTTTGCTGAGCCAGCGCTGAATTTTGATGCGCCGCAGGCAAAGCCGCAGGCAGAAATTGCCGTGAGCTCAGTTTCGGTGGGTTTGCCTGGAGATAACAAAGTTACATCGGAAGTGATCTATGAGAGTGGGCCATTATCACCTGCTCAGCCTAAAGATAAAGAAGTCGTTTTTGTAAAAGATCCAATCGTGGATGACAAAGATCTTTTTCCAAAGATGGCTAAGATTGTCGCAGATGTTTTATCGGAACACTTTGGGGTAGACGCAAAAAAGATTGAAAAGTGGATCAAGCAGGAAAGAATTAAGGTAAACGTAGACCTTAAAGCCTTTAAGATTCATATTTCGATCGATTCTTCTCTTGATTTAAGCGAGAACTTTCGGGTGTTGAATCCGATAGGGGCACCTTCCACGCCTCTTGAAATTGAAGTGGATCTTGATTATGCAGTCACCGAAATTAAGTTAGACCGGGACGGAAAGATTGCAGTCAAAACCCAGTCCGGATTATATGCTAGATCAGCGACGTTTATTTTGGGCGATGATCAGTACCGGGTTGAGTTTGATGCTTCCGAAAATGTGATAACACGGGTTGAAGATTTGTCGACGGGAAAGATAAGTATTCAAAAAGTGCTTGCAAAAAAACATCCCTTTGGAATTTCGTCAGTGGAGGTCTTATCCAAAGGCAAGTTAGGAAATAGAAAGCTTGGTTTCAGTTTTGGCAAGGACGGTAAAAGCATCTCGGTTTCCATTACAAAATCTAATGGATCTGAAGTGCTTGCTCTTGAAAAGATTGGAAACACCTATCTCGTGACTTTGATTCAGGAGATCAGCGCCTTGGGTAAGGTGCTATCGAGGACCACCTTGGAGTATAGTCGTGGAGTAAATCCAAATCTGGTGCTGGTTCGACGAGAAAATGAAGATGGAACTTCTTTGTCGCTGGCTACAAGCAAAGACGGTAAAAACTTTACCGTTACTACAGCATTTGGATTGAAGATGAAAACTTACTCCAAATCAATTCAAGATTTGCTGGATACTATGAGAGCGCTGGAAAAGCTAAATGCGCTTAAATGACGAAATCAAGTAAAAGAGTCTAGTGTCTGCAATTAAACCAAAGGGTGTCCGGCCATAAGGCCGGATGCCCTTT
The DNA here is from genome assembly GCA_964581425.1 of uncultured bacterium. Taxonomy (GTDB): domain Bacteria; phylum Omnitrophota; class Omnitrophia; order Omnitrophales; family Aquincolibacteriaceae; genus CAZOOM01. Next base: position 6,654 of record CAZOOM010000076.1, read on the forward strand.
GCAGTTCAAATCAAAAAGGAGAAAATGCTGAGGTTGGAGGCAATAAAAATTTGAGACAAAAAAAACGGATTTCGTTATACTAATGAAGACCTAGACGGTCATTCGAGTTTAAGATTCGAAGAACCGTCGTTTTTTTTAATTCTGTATTGAGATAAAAAATAAAATTTGGGGGCACTAAATGCCTCCCATTTTTAAGCTTTATTCGAGTATCTAAGTCTATGCCAGATCGAGTGTTAAGTGGAACGCGCCCTACCGGAAAGCTTCATGTCGGTAATCTTATGGGCGCACTTGAAAATTACCGAGCGCTGCAAAGTGAAGATGCCTATTTCATGATTGCAGATCTTCATGCCCTCACCACGGAATATGAGCAGTCTCAAAAAATAGCCGACAATGTGACTGAGGTGGTCATAGATTATCTGGCATGCGGCCTGGATCCTGAAAAGTGCACGATTTTTATTCAAAGCGAAGTTCACGAACATGCGGAGCTCTCACTTTTGCTTTCAATGATCACGCCGCTTGGCTGGCTGGAACGCAATCCCACATATAAAGAACAAATGCGCGAACTCAAAGGCCGTGAGATTTCAACTCACGGATTTCTAGGTTATCCTGTGCTTCAAGCTGCAGACATTCTTCTCTATCAAGCCAAGAAAGTTCCAGTGGGGGAAGATCAACTTCCTCATCTTGAACTTACACGCGAACTTGCCCGACGTTTTCATCATCTTTATGGAAAAGAAATTTTTGTGGAGCCCGAGGGAATCCTGACACGTGTTCCAAGAGTCCCGGGTCTTGATGGCCGTAAAATGAGCAAGAGTTTTGAAAATTGCATTTATATTTCAGACTCTGCTGACGTGGTTGAGAAAAAAGTCAAAACCATGATCACAGATCCCGCGCGAAAAAAGCGAGAAGATAAAGGGCATCCTGAAGTTTGTCCTGTTTTTGTTTTTCATGAGCTTGTGAATAAACCTCAGACCGAAGTGATTGCGAAAGAGTGCCGCGAGGCACTTCGTGGTTGTTCGGGCTGCAAAAAAGAAATGGCAGATCGACTCAATGATTTTCTTGAACCGATTCGCGCCAAGAGAGTGTTATGGGAGAAGAGGAAAGAGGAAATCCGCAAGATCCTCGACCAGGGGAGGCAGAAGGCTCAGCAAGTGGCCAGCCAAACCTTACAGGAAGTGAAGCGGGCCATGGGAATCAGCCGCTGAATTTGCCTGATCCTGAACAGACGAATTCAGTTAATGAAGCGGAGTCTGCCCAGCCTGAAGCGGTTTTGCCTGTGTCCGCAGAATTGCCGCAGCCTTTGGAGACTGTTGAGGCGTCTTCAAACGAGATTCAGTCCACAGCTCAAGTGATGAAAGACGAAATGATCTTGATTTCGCCGGAAGGCGGAAGGTCTTTTCGTGTGCGTCTTCAAGGCTATGACGGACCTCTTGACTTGCTTCTGGATTTAATTAAGAAAAACGAAATGGATATTTACAATATCCAAGTAGCTGTCGTGACTCAGCAGTATTTAGATTATTTGACCACACTCAAAAAATTGGATCTCGACATTGCCGGAGATTTTATTGTGATGGCGGCTACGCTGCTTTACATTAAATCAAGAATGCTTCTTCCGCCCGTGGAAGGGGAAGAAGATGAAGACGGCGGTGATCCGCGCGCAGAACTTGTCCGAAGGCTTCTCGAATATCAAGCCTTTAAAGAAGCGGCCAAAGAACTTGGAATGCTTGAACACGAGCGCGGGCGTGTGTTTACTCGGCAGGTTTCAGATTACTATTTGTCGCAGCTCGATACTGAAGCGGTTGAAATAGATACGTTCAGTGCTAATCTTTTTGATCTTCTTTCCGCCTTTCAAAAGGTGCTTACGAAATTCGGGCAAGAAGCGATTCATGAGGTCTTTGAACAGTCGATTTCGATCGAAGAGCGGTTAACGGATATCCAGCGGGTTCTTATCGGAAAAAAACGCATTGTTTTTTCTGAGCTTTTTGGAACGCGCTGGACCAAGAATTATTTAATCGTGACCTTTCTTGCCGTGCTAGAAATTGTTCGAACCAAATTCGCGCGTGTGCATCAGGACGACCATTTTGGAGATATTGTGATCGAGAAAATGGAACCTTTAGCCAGCGGATTTGGGGCTTTTGATTCTCTGTTGGCCCAATCTGAGTAAACGGGCAAGGACAATTAAGCGTCGATGGAGCAGGTTTAGAGTTAAGTTTGTTTTGCCGTAATTATGAGGGGTTAAATGGTTTTCAAACCCTTCATCCTGAGCGAGGTCTTGAGAGGCCGAGCTGAAGGAATTCATTAATTTTGAGGAGAAATCATGACAGGACCTAAAGTGTCGGACAAAGAGCAGGCTGAAAAGATTAAGGCCCTTCGCCGCGAACTTGAAGATAAACTCGAGGATCAGCTTCCTCCTGAAATGCTGGAATCCCAGCCTAAAGTTGAAGTGGAGATCATCTCCGGGGTTGAGGAAATGGATCCGGCCCGGGCCAAGCAGGTTATCGAAGCCCTTCTTTTTGCTGCTACCAAACCTTTGACAATTCAGGAAATCAGAAAAGTTTTGAAATCGGTGACTCCTTCAAAAATTTCAGAAATGGTTCAGGAGCTTCAAGCCGAGTATGCCACGAATGGACGCAGTTTTGAAATCCATGAAGTTGCCAATGGCTACGAAGTGGGAACAAAACGTGAATTCGCTCCGTGGATTATGCGTGTCGAACTTCAGAAAAAGGCAAAGCAAGTCACGCAGTCTGCGCTTGAGACGCTTGCGATTCTTGCTTACAAGCAGCCGATTACGCGTCCAGAAATTGAAGAGCTCCGTGGTGTGGATGTGAGCGGTGTTTTGAATACTTTAATGGAACGTGATCTTGTGAAAATTGTGGGACGCAAGGAAGTTCCAGGCCGTCCTTTCATGTACGGAACCACGGATAAATTTTTGGAACACTTTGGCCTGAAGTCATTATCAGAGCTGCCAAGCATTGATGAGATCAAAAAGCTTGTCGACAATGCGGTGAACAAAGAAGAATTGCTCGGCCGACCGCAGGTGATCGATGTTCCTCAGGCAGAGGCTGGATCAGTCGAAGCGGCTCCAACAGAAGTTCCTCAGAGCGAATCTGAAACCACGGAAATTCCTGCACAGGACGAAGAATCTTCCGTTTCGGATGCCGGTGAAGTTGCCTCCTATGATGCTCCGGTGATTCAAGATGCGCCTATGACTGATCTTGGCCAGGATCAAATGCCTCCCGCAATGGGCGATCCGTTATGAGTTTGGGGCCCCTTCGAAAACGGATTGATGATCTGGATCAAAAAATCATCGACCTTTTAAACGAGCGCACTGAGATTGCGCTTGAAATTGGAAAGCTCAAGGCGGAGGAAGGAAAAGAAGTTTACGCGCCTGAGCGGGAAGCCGCGATCTATCAAAAAATTGATGCCATTGCCAAAGGGCCGCTCCCCAAAGACTCCATCAAGTCCATTTACCGCGAAGTGATGTCTGCTTCGCTCGCGCTTGAAAAGCCTCTCACTGTGGCTTATCTCGGACCGCAAGCCACCTTCACGCATCTTGCTTCGCTTTCCAAATTTGGATCCAGCGTGAAATATGCGCCGTGCACTTCCATTCACCAAGTGTTTCAAGAAGTCGAGCAAAAGCGAGCGGATTACGGTGTGATTCCGGTAGAAAATTCGATCGAGGGCGGCGTGACGCACTCGCTTGATATGTTCATTGATTCGGATCTCAAAATTTGTTCAGAAATTTATTATGAAATTGCGCATCATTTGATGTCGAGCTCGAATCGCCAGCACATCAAGCGGATTTATTCTAAGGACCAAGTGTTTGGTCAATGCCGCGCTTGGCTCGAATCCCATTTCCCAGGAGTGGATTTGATGGAAACTCCGAGCACGACTTCTGCGGCTCAGCGCGCAGCCAAAGAAGAAGGTTCTGCTGCAATTGCATCCAAACTTGCGGCTACGATTTACAATCTTACGATTTTGGATGAAGGCATTCAGGATTACTCTCAAAACGTAACGCGTTTTCTTGTGATTGGACGCCAAATGGCCGGGCCAACTCGCAAAGATAAAACATCGATTGTGGTTTCGATCAAGGACAAAGTGGGAGCACTTTACGAAATGCTTCAGCCCATCCGAAAAAATAAAGTCAACATGACCAAAATCGAATCCCGTCCTTCCAAGAAAAAGGCTTGGGATTATTACTTCTTCATTGATTTTGAAGGACACATTGCCCATCCTAAAGTCAAAAAGATGCTTGACCAGATGGAATCCTGCACCAAGTTTGTCAAAGTCCTCGGCTCCTATCCCGTGGTTGAAGGTAAAGAATATTAAGCATTAAGGGATAGAGAATATTAGGATTGCAGATTATCCGGACATCAGGCAAACACTCTCAGCGAATTTTGAAACGTTAATCATCTTATCCTGATAATCTAATCCGTTGATTTCCCGATTTCCTTTTTATCCCTTTCTCCTCCTTCCTTAATGTTCATATATGAACATAGCTCATTGATTAATCTATGAGCCTATGGTATGCTTTCCTCAGGAAATAGGAGATGACCATGACGTTCACGCTCAAAATCAATGCACGAAATGACCTTCACTTGCCCTCTGAGATTCTGCGCCGCCTTAATTTAGGCAAGGACCGGATGGTACGAGTGGAACTCGAGGGAAACTCCGTGACGATTGTTCCGGTCGACCTGGATCCTCGCTATTCTCAAGATGAATTGACTGCGATTGATCAGATTCATGCTGCTGAAAAACCTGCTAAATGGATTTCTCTCAAAAGCGCTAAAGATATTGACCGGCTCATTAAAGATTAGGGCAGATTTTTAGTGAAATCACTTGCGGCTTCTAAAAGCTTCCAGAAACAGCTTCGAAAACTGCCTATGTTGGACCAACAAAATGCGACCGCTGCTCTCAAAGTTTTTTTGCAGTCTTTGCAAGAAGGTCAATTAAGGCCTGGGCTTGGATTCAAAAAAATCAATTGCGACAAATATGAGATTCGAGCAGGTCTGAATCTTCGAATCGTGATGAAACTCGATCAGGAGACATTCGTTTGTCTCGTGGTTGGAAATCATGAAGATGTCCGGTGCTACCTACGCGATTGGCGCCATCGATGATGCGCAGCTGCTTAATCGTGAATCGTTTGCATGGTATTTAGGCATAATCCAGAAAAAAGGTCGAATTTATGCGAAGTCGAATCATGAACGATGAATTCAAACTATGGTCAGAAAGCAGTTCGGATGCAAAGCGAAATCTTAAACCTAGTTTGAGTCTGAGAGCGTTCAATGATTTATCATCCGAGGAAAAAGAAATGAGAAAAATGCCCGACTTGTTTTGAATGTCATCATGATATTCATTCAGCATTGTATCCAATCCAACAAGTAAGGCCCTCTCAATTTGGGTTTTGGAATTTGAGGGTTTTCGATTATCATACGGCCCATGATGAAACCATTACCTTTTAAAAAGCACATCCTTTCGGTTCATCCCTACGAGCCGGGGAAGCCGATGAAGGAAGTTGAACGTGAGCTTGGACTCAAGCGCATCGTCAAACTTGCTTCCAACGAAAACCCATTAGGTCCTTCCAAGAAGGCGATCGCTGCACTAAAAAAAGCTGCAGCCGAAGCGCATCTTTATCCGGAAAGCTCCAGTTTTTATTTGGTCCAAAAATTATCAGCTCAGCTCAAAATCAGTGAGCGGCAGATCATTATTGGAAATGGGTCTAACGAAATCATCGAACTTCTTTTTCGCGGATTTTTATCGGAAGGCGGGGAAGTCCTTTCCTCAGAAACTTCTTTTCTGGTTTACCCGATTCTGACTCAGGTCTGCGGCGGGCGTTATGTTACGGTGCCCATGAAGGACTATCGGTTTGATCTTGAGGCGCTTGCAAAAGCAGTGACCTCGAATACCAAGATGATTTTTATCGCGAATCCCAATAATCCCACGGGAACTTATGTGAGTGCAAAAGAAGTTGATCTTTTTTTGAAAAAAGTCCCTGAAAATGTACTCGTTTGTTTTGATGAAGCTTACGTGGATTTTGTGGAAGCTAAAAATTTTCCTGATACGCTTAAGCTGCTCCAGCAAAGAAAAAATCTTGTCATTTTACGAACGTTTTCAAAATCGTACGGACTTGCCGGGCTTCGCATTGGTTTTGGATTAGCTTCTGAGGAAGTGGTTCAGTACCTTCATAAAGTCAGACAGCCTTTTAATGTGAATGCCATGGCTCAGGCCGCTGCCACAGCTGCGCTTGAAGATCGTGCTTTCCTCAAACGCACACAGAAATTAGTTTTTCAAGGACGGAGAACTTTAGAAGCTGGATTTAAGAAACTTGGATTAGACTACCTTCCTAGTCAGGCCAATTTTGTTTTGGTGAATGTGGGTGTGGACGGGGATCAGATCTTTAAAGATCTCCTCAAGAAGGGGATGATTATCCGATCCATGAAGGCCTACGGCTTCAAAACCTGGATTCGGGTCACGATCGGTACTACTCCCCAAAATAAGCTCTTCTTGGACCTCTTAAAAACATATCTTGAAAAATAGGGGCGAGATATTTAACAATATCAACCCTTTGCACAGGCCAGAGGCCTAAAACGATTTAAAGGAGTTATTCCATGATTATTGTCATGAAGCATACGGCAACGCCGGAAGAAGTGAATCACGTTTGTGAAAAGGTCAAAGAACTTGGTCTTACCCCGCAGGTTTCCCGGGGAGTTGAGCGCACAATTGTGGGCGTGATCGGGGAAGAGGAAAAGCTTTCTGTCCAGCCGCTGGAGGCCTTTCCAGGCGTTGAATCTGTTGTTCCGATTTTAAAACCTTTCAAACTTGCGAGCCGCGATTTTCGCCCCGAGCCTACGGTGATAGAGTTCAATCATGGAGTCAAGATTGGTGGAAACAAGGTCGCGATTATGGCCGGTCCTTGCTCTGTGGAAAATCATGACATGCTTTTTGATGTTGCGCGACAAATCAAGAAACAGGGCATTTCTTTTCTCCGCGGTGGTGCTTTTAAACCGCGCACGTCTCCCTACAGTTTTCAAGGTCTTGGAGAAGAGGGTCTTAAGTATCTTCGTGAAGCTGCAGATGAATTCGGTCTTCTTGTAGTGACGGAAGTCATGGATACACGCCAAGTGGATCTTGTTGCAAAATACTCTGACATGCTTCAGATCGGTGCGCGTAACATGCAGAATTTTGATCTTCTAAAAGAATGCGGCATTGCTAAAAAGCCTGTGCTTCTCAAGCGCGGGCTTAGCGCCACAGTCCACGAACTTCTTCTTTCTGCGGAATATATTTTGGCTAAGGGGAATTTCAAAGTGGTCCTTTGCGAACGCGGGATCCGCACCTTTGAAACCATTACGCGAAACACAATTGATATC
>CAZOOM010000077.1:0-13897 GCA_964581425.1 uncultured bacterium
ACCCAGATGCGAAAGATTAGCGGATAATCGCTTCAGAAAATCCATCCAGCCCGAGAAAAAATGAGATGTGATATAAAGCGAATCATTTAGGTTTGAGGCGCGGAAAAAAATCCATGCAAAACCAATTCCACATGAAGTGAGAAGGCGATGGGATAGAACTTTTATTGGATTCAAAGATGGTTTATTGTTCTGCTGCAGGTTTCTTCCGAAAATGGAAAAGAGAATCATGATCCCATTGAGAGTACCCCAAACGAGAAACGTAAGACTGTTTCCGTGCCAAATGCCGCTCAAAATAAAAACCACAAGAATGTTGAAATACCAGCGAAGTCGGGATACATGACTACCGCCCATCGGAATATAAACATAATCACGAAGCCATTCGTAAAGCGAAATGTGCCAGCGCTGCCAGAATTCGCGCACGGACTGCGCGCTGTAGGGCCGTTTAAAATTGGTCGTGAGGTTAAATCCGAAGAGCTGAGCCGTTCCAATCGCAACATCAGAATAGGCAGAAAAGTCGTAGTAAATTTGGAGGGAAAAGTAAACCGTTGCTGCTAGAAAGCTGACCCCTTGATAATCATGAGGATGATCAAACACGGGGTTTACAAAAAGAGCAAGGTGATCGGCTAAAACCATTTTTTTAAAAAATCCGAGAACAATCAATTTCAACCCGTCTGTGAAAAGATGGTAGTCAAATTTCTTTGCCGTACGGATCTGAGGGATGAAAGATCTCGCTTTCTCAATCGGTCCAGCAAGAATCTTAGGGAAAAAGAGAAGATAAAATACAAAATCAGAAAAACGATGTTGGGTTTTGATATGACCTTGATAAAGATCCACAGCATAACTGATTGCGTGAAAGAGAAGAAAGGAAAGGCCTGCTGGAATCATGAGATTCCTAGAGGAAAATACGGAGGCTTTATAAAAAATCATGACCCCCAGATTCAGAAAAAGAGAGCTGATAAAAAGCATTTTCTTTGCAAGGCGGTTTTGAGTCTGTAGTGTGTAAAAAGTCAAGATATAATTAAGACAAACCAAAATCAAAACAATTTGAAATGCAGAGCGTCCAAAAAACGCATAAAAGACGGCGCTGGCGATTAAAAGACAGTGAAATTGAAAGCGAAGAGGAAGTGCATAATAAAGAATCGCGATGCCGAGAATAAAGAAAAGTTGATGATTAGGAGTGAGCATCATTTAGGAATCAGCAGGGCTTTCTTTTTCGAGTTTGATAAGGTAAAAGAGAAAACTGAGAAAAGCGGTAATTTGTGCGGCGAGAAGAATAATCGATTCTTGAATCTGGAGCATGGGTTTATGAGTTCCTTCGCTCTGTTTTGAGGATGCGGCATGTTCTTCTATGGAAAGTTGGGTGTGGAAACCAAGTTTGAGTTTGATCAGATTGTAAGCCGTTGGAAATAGAATGAGAAAACAAAGCCAGAGGATAAAGGCTTTCCTTTTTTTTCCTGATATCGTATTCATGATTCCCTCTTTCCATAGGACGAAGCGATTGTGGCAAGAAAAAGTAAATTGATCCATGGAGAGAACTGAAGCAGAAAAGTTTCAAGAAATCCACATAAAAGCCAAAGCAAAACCGCTAAGTAGGCCCCAAGCATCAATGCAAAAGTGGGTAAATGAGTCAGACTTCGAAGTGCTACTAAGGAAGCGTGCAGTAACTGACGGCAAAAAAAGGCCAGGAGAAGCAACCCTGAAATTCCAGTTGCGGCTAAGACCGTCAGATAGAGACCGTGAAATTCGAGTGCACGGTGAGTCATTCCCATTCCGAAGAGCGGATGAACCTTTAAAATATCCAGGATCTCATAAAATTGAACGAGTCTGAAGAGCCCAAGAAAACCAAAATTTGCTTTGTCGCTAAAAGAATATACCCAGGAGTCAGGATTTAAAACTTCAAGAAAGATGCTCGCAAACCGGGCTAGAACATCGAAGTTGATGAGCATAGAAATTAAAACAAAAGGAATAAGTCCGATAGGAAGCATGAGCGCAAAAAATCTCGACTTTTTTTTCGCCATGGGGTCAGGAGTCCACCGGAGTAAAAACAAAAATAAAACATACAGAGCGCAGAAAACAATGTAGGCATTGCGACAGCATGCGAAAATCATGCCCAGAAAAAGGATGATGAGAAGAAAATAAGAAAAAACTTTCTGGGCCTTTGTGTTTTCATGATCAAGAGCAAGAATACAAAGAGGATAAAAAATACAAAATGCGGATTGAATTCCAATATGGTTATTATGAATTATGTGAAGCGTGAAGATTTGGATGTTGAACGCAAGATTGACGAAGCATCCCAGAATTTGAACCGACATTCCGGAGACAAACAGCAAGACGCATGTCTTTAAGAGGTTTTTTCGATGGATGATGGAAGTTCCCAATACCAAAACGCTAAACCAAGTTACGAGTAGATTTAAATGATAGCTGAAGCTGGAGCGCAGTTGATGCGTAAGTGCAGCAGAAAACAAGGAAATTAGAAACAAGAGAACAGGGGGTAGCAAAAAAATTACCCCATTTAAATGGGGTAAGGTAACTTTTCGTCTCAAAAGCTGTGAGGCATAAACGATGGAAAATAGAAAAATGGAAATTTGGAAATGTTTGATCGTAAATACGGAATTCGGAAAAAGCTCGGTCGGATGAAAAAAAGTAGCATAAAAAAATGAACTATAAATAAGCGAATCAAAATCAAAAAAACCGAGGATGAAAAGAAACGTCCAGCCGAGGATGGCGAGTGGAAGGAGTTTTCCCGAAAGTAATGTGAGACACCAGAGTATTGGCAGTAACCAGAAGCGTAGTCGACTCATGGTCATAGCAAAGACTCGTAAACTTTGATGACATCCAAGGCTGCCTGGCGCCAGGAGAACTTTTGAATTTGTTGAAAGCCTTTTTCTGTCAGTGATTTTTTGAGTGCGGGATCTTTTGTGATTTGAATCATGGCACTCGTGATCGACTCAGTGCTATGAGGGTTGACTAATAGAGCCGCATCCCCCGTGACTTCGGGTACCGAGGTTTCTGCAGATGCAATCACTGGAGCACCTGCGGCCATAGCTTCAAGAACGGGAATCCCAAAACCTTCATAAAGAGAAGGAAAGACAAAAGCTTCTGCACCGCAATAAAGCGCGTTCAATTCCTCATGAGTTAAATAACCCGGAAAGACCACTTGCTGAATACCATCCCCTAATTTTTTCGAGACAGATTCAAAAAAATGTCCTCGCCCGAAACTTTTGGACCCAGCAACCACAAATTGAAATTTTTTATTCCTTGACTCAAGAGTTTTTAGAAACTCTCCAAACGCTTCAAGTGCGCGCCCAAGATTCTTTCGAGGTTCAAGAGTTCCTACGAACAAGAAATAAGGATTTTGAATTTTAAATTTACTTTTCACCGCAAGAATTTCTTCCGGACTGATTATTGAAGTGAAGTTCTCGTGGCCAGAGATGGGAATGACATGAATTTTTGATTCCTTTAAACGTAGGCTTACCAGAAGATCGCGTTTGGTATGCTCCGAACTTGTGATAATGGCATCAGCGCGCCGTGACATGGCTGGAATCCAAGTCCCCCAATAAAAAGCGCTAGGCCAGTTGAGTTGATTCTTATACTTCATGCCGATGATATCGTAAACCGTGAGTACAAGTTTCCAAGCCTTAAAAAGAGGCGGTGCAAATGCTGGAATGTGAAGCAGGTCAATTTTTTCGCTTTGAGCTTGTCGCGGCAGTTCAATGTTCTCCCAAAAAAGTCTGCGGAAGGTATTCATGTGCAAGGTCTGATGCTGGCCAAGCAGTTTTAGCTTCATGGGAGCCTTGACAAGTTGTGAGAGTTCATGCACTAAATGGTGGGTTGATGTCCCAAGGCCCGTTTTTTGACCTAAGGTTGAGTGAATATCGATCCCGATTCGAACGGATTTATGCGAGCTAGAAGAATTTATTTGAACATTCATGCAGAGCGCCGGTCATCCACTGATGGGGTCATTTCTTTTGGCAAATAAAAACAAAATGATAAGAAACTGTGAGTGGAATCAACATATTCTTCAGAGTTTGTTTGATTGGATTTTTTGAAATTCCGTTATACTTTTTGATCTTTAACACTTGAAGTCCTGCACTCAAAAAAAGTTTGCGCCACTCCCCTAAGCTTCCAAACATTTCTCGAGTTTGGTTCCGCTCGACTTTATCTCCTGTTCGGACAACGCTTACGATATCGCGAAGCCAGAATTCATTAGGGACCAAAATATATAAATATCCGCCGGGTTTTGTGACACGAATCATTTCTTCTACAGCCAATGTGACCTGAAAGAAATGCTCCAGGCTTCCCAGGCAGACCAGGGCATCAAATAAGTTATTTTTAAATGGTAGTGCTTCTGCGGCTGCGACACTGGTAGAAGCAAAAGGACACTCTAGGTTAGTGCGTTTGATGGCCTCATTTGAAAAGTCAACCCCGAATCCCATGCTTTGAGGGCTTGCGCGGCGAAGTTCACGAAGAAAATGACCGCAGCCGCATGCAACATCAAGAACTTTATCCGGCAAAGGGTTTAGACGGAGAAGTTCTTTGGCATGCCATTCATAGGCCCATTTTTCATCGCGGACAGAATCTTGCAAAAAAAGACGATCGTATTCAGACCGAATCGCTTCAATATTTTTTGTATTGGACTGGATGGATTCTTGCATTAAGAATTAACCTAACCTTTTAGTCGTATTATAGATAGATTTGTAACCCTTGTCATGTGTGATTCCTTTCATTTTAGGCTACTTATCCACATCAAAATATTAGACATGATCATTTTGCTTGATGAAGATTCTTTGAATTTGAGGAACATGGCGTGTGCGATCATAAAATGCTATGTAAAAATAATGATTTAGGAAATACTTTGTTAATTCAGCATTCCTTTCACCAAGATCATGAGCGTAGACAATGGAGTCTTGAAAGAATGGATCATTGCGGACCGTATCTTCCGAGGCCATAACAAGTTTATCTCCCAAAAATCCTATTAGAAAAACTAAGGCTGGTTTTTTTAATTGCGATTCGATCGACCTGTACGTGGCAGCTCTTTCTAAAGAAATTTCGCGAAAATCCGCGAGAGGTTTAATCAGGAAAAAAACTCCGGTCAGCAAAATTGCCAAAATAGTTCCAATTTTGATCGCTGAAAAAGGTTTGGCGGCGGGATTGAAATCAAATTTCAAGATCGTATTTGCCACAAGCAGACTCATGAGAGGCGCGACCTCAAAGTAGTATCGCGGCCCGTATTGATTTCCTCCCCACGAATAATAAAAGAAATACCCTATAGGAAGACTCAAAATACTTAATCGAATAAGAAAATCCCATCTTGATTCTATTTTTTGTAAAAGCCCATACATTAAAAGAGGAAGAAAAAGGGGAGGTGTCCAATCTAAAAGATACTGCAGGCGAGCCCAAAGATAGGAAAGGGCTATTTGTGGAGTATAGCCCGCTATGAATCCAAGTTTCTCGTGGGCATGGAGATAGTGATTTGGAAAATTAAATGGGTTTCCAGTAATCTGATAGTGAGAAGCAAAGAGTAAAAAAATCATGACAAGACACGGAGAAATTAAAAAAAGCAAAGGGCGTAGAAGACTTTGATTTTTATTTCGCACGAGAAAAATGACACCGATTAGGAACGGGAGAGAAAAAACTGCGGCCGTTAGGTAACGAATTGTGAGCGCAATGCCTAAGCAAAGGCCGGCGCAAAAAGCCCACCGAGCGCTCATGCTTTTCTTCCATAGGAGAAGACAATAAAGGAAAAGCGCTAAATGCAGCATGCAGCTGGGTTGAGAATAATAAGCCGCAGAGTTGAGGATGAAAAAAGGATTGATGAGAAGAAAAAGGCTTGAAACAAATGCGGTTTGCCTACCGTATATTTTTGATCCGATTTGCAGAAAGAGAAGAAATGCAAAAGAAGCATAAACTGGATTGGCCGCATCTTTAAGACCGAGTTTAATCCAAGGAGCCCAAAGGATTGGCCAACCCGGAGGATATACGCTGAACCACTTATCCCCAACCTCCCCGATATGAGTCACGCTGAAGAATTCAGGGATCATATGTGGCGTTGCCCAGAGTTTTCCGGCTAGCAAACATTTGGCAAAAAAGTAGCAGGAAAATTCATCTGCGGAATTCATGAAGCGTTGAAGAATTAGTTGATTTGCTAAAAAACATATCAATAAAAAAAGAAGTGTGAGAGTGAAGCAAAGACTGGTCCATTGAGTTTCTAAAATGGTGGAGAAATTTGTGGGCTTTTCATGACGAAGCAACTTTGCTAGAAGGAAACTGAGACCAACCGCCAGTGTTTGAAAGAGCAATGCCTCCGGTCTGAACCAGTTGGGTTTTGCCTGGACCCATAAACAGTGCACATAAAAAGCGGCAAAGCAGCTTCCCACCAGAAGCAGAAATCTAGGGAAGGGTCGTGATATCATTTATTGCCCTCTTTTTAAAACGAAACCGGCCGGTGATTCTAGGATGATTTTGTAGCCTTGCATTTTTAAATTAGTGATTGCAGTCAAACCTTCTCCGCGTAAAAATAAAATTCCAAGAACGATATAATCAGCTTGAAGGGCGCTTTGTGAGGCGCCTTCCGCTGGATTTGTATTTTCATAAATATAGAGTTCGCGGCGATTGGCAAAGTGGGCAGCCAAAAACTCGTGAGTTCTTACCGAGGCTTGGGGCGGTATTGGAGAGGATGCAATGAGTCCGTGAAGCTCCTTGATCTGAGAGCCTTGATTGAATAATTCGTGATGCAATGGGTAGAGATCAGAAACTCCGGCGAGAAGAATTGAACAAAACAAGACAAGATAAATGACATTTGTTTGATAAACGAATGGTTTTCGGCACGTTAGTTTTAAAGCCCCTTCTATAGAAGAGATAAAAACACCGGGAATTAAAAAAGCAGTGTATTGAAAAAAAATGGATCTCGTCATTTCATTGCGGGATAGTAGATTCTGAATAAGGGTCGGAATTGTTAATAAGGCTCCCCCCGGGCTAAAAATACTCAAGCACGCCACAGGAAGAAATATTTTAGCCAAGTAGATGAAAGAGCCAGGACTAAAAGTGTGAGCGAGTACTGCACTGACCCCCTGATTTTTCCATGCTCCAAAATTTCCACTCCAATAAAAATAAGGTTGATGGCTGAAACAAGGAATCAGGAAGTTTGTCGTGATCCACAAATAAGCGAGAGAAAAAAGCATCCAAGAAATTCCAAATTTCAACTTTTGATGAATGAGCGCCCAAGTTCCAAATGCAAAAGTTAGGCCAGCTGCGTTTTCTTTACTTAAAAGACCAAGTAAAAGAAGAAAAGATACCATCTTCCATTTTTCATGAAGCAGGCGTTCAAAAGCCCAAAACCATAAAGGTAAGGTGACTATTTCAGGATGGAAATCAAATCTTACAGCGTTTCGTAACGGGAGATAAAGCGCAAAAGCCAGGGGAAAAATAAGCGCGAGTGAAGATCGGTTCAAGCGCTTTTCGGCTATACGATAGATTGGAAAAACACAGCTGGAGGCTAAACAAGCCTGCAAGAGTAAAAGACATTTCGGATCTGGCCAAATGGCGTACGGCAATGCGAAAAGAAAAAGGATGGGGCTGAAATGATCACCAAGTAGGCAAATGCCTCCTTTGATCGAGGAATAAAGCCAGTTACCTTGAGTTGTATTCCAAATGGCCTGAGTAAAAATAGCCATATCAAATCCGGTGTGAAATACATAGTGAAGTGTCCACGAGCTGATGGTTCCTGAAACAGCCGAAAGAATAAATATTATCCATAAAAGGCGCTTAGGTTTTGCACCTAGATTCATTCCCAATCGCTGTAATGGGCTGAAGGGTAAAGTGTTTGAGGAACGACGCCAAAGAAAAATCGCACCTATAAAGGAAGTTGAAAAAATGCCAGAAACATAGATGCGGTGCAAAAAGGGTTTGGTCTGGATGAGTTTCTGAGTTAAGAGGACCTCGGGTGCCCAACCCGTGATAAAGATAAAACAACCAAAAAGAAAATAAATTTCAAAAAAACTTCGAGTGGTGTTGAGGAGTCGGAGCTTGAAATCAGGGATGCTCATAACGAATCTTTTTAATAAAAGGTTCCAGCATTTTTGCAACCACTTCATGACCTTTTGGCGACCAGTGCAAATCCTGAGGAATATATGAAGCATCAGGTGGATGCGAGTTTTTAATACCGCTTGTGAAGTCGAGAAACGGAATGCTGTTTTTAGTGGTAAATCTTTTCAGTGAAGATTCAATGGGTTCTGTGGTGCCAGTGATCCAGCGATAGGGTGGCGCAAGGGCAATGGCAAACGGAATCTTGTGATTCTGACAGTCTTGATGCATACGTTTCAGAAGAGCTTTTCCAAGTTGCCATTCATCAGAAGTATCGGAATCCGTCATACCAAAATTTTTTGCAATTCCCATCATGATTTTTGAGAGGAGCTGATAGAAGTAGCTTGTCGCAAACATTTTATGCAGGTTTGATTTTTGAATGATCTCAGG
Organism: uncultured bacterium; assembly: GCA_964581425.1. Classification (GTDB taxonomy): domain Bacteria; phylum Omnitrophota; class Omnitrophia; order Omnitrophales; family Aquincolibacteriaceae; genus CAZOOM01. Next base: position 8,473 of record CAZOOM010000077.1, read on the forward strand.
ATAAGGATTTAAAAAAAGATATTTGTCTTTTGGAACGGGCACCTGTTGGAGTTTTAAATGAGATTGCAAATCCAGGGTGAAGTAGGGCTTGCCGTATCCGGCATCAGTGAATGATCGGATGGAGCGTTGAAAATCTTCTGGATAGATGACGAGAAGGATGAGATCAGGATGAAATTGAAATACCTTCTCCTCCATAAGAAGTAGAATTTGATCAACACCGTAACCTGGGACGCCCCAATTCATCATTTCGTACCGAGGTAATTTTTGTTCTAAAACATGGGTGAAGGTTTCTTGATCCTGAACTCCAAATCCAAAAGTAAAGCTGTCTCCCAAAAAAGCTACTCGGAATTGGTCGGATGATTTTTGAAGTGCATAGTTTTTTGCACCCCGAAGTCCCTCCGCATTTGTATGGATCACAATCTCCTGGTCAGAGGCGCGTCCCTTGAGTTTTGATGCTTGATTCTTTTTATGAAACCAGCCAAGAGTTGGATGATATTCAATCCAACTTTCTTCGGGGATAATCGCCCATTCCCCGCGATGGAATAGAGATTTTTCAGGATGTGAAAAAAAGTGCAGAGTTAAGCCAGAACAGAATTCCAGAAACCCCCAGCATAAAAGGAATAAAAAAAAGTTAAACAGGATTTTCTTGGCAAGGTTTATTTGAGTTTCTGTCTTGACCATGAAATGATCTAGATATTCAAACTTCTAGGCTTGAAATGAGTGAAAAATTCATGATCCATTTTCTTACTTCGAATTAAGTAAGATATTTTTGTGACAGCTAGAAATGGGGCCAAAATGGAATACAGGATCAGTGCGAGCCATCGAAAATCAAATCCTTTAACCCCAAAACATTGGAGCAGAGCGAAAAACGTCATGAAATTCATAAGCACATGCATTTCGCATAATTTATGACAGTAAGAATAAAGCAATCTAGGCCATGAAAAGGATTTCTGTTGGTAGGCGGCGGACTCTGTAGGTGTAATAATGAGATCCATCCCTGGCGGTGTCCAAATCCATTCAAGAAAAGTTTTGGCTTTAATATCATGAATGAGATTAAAAAATAATATAGAAAATGAGCTTAAAATTCCCCCCAAAAGAGGCAATATGCTTCGTGAAATCAGATAACCATAGAGCCCGAGACCAAGAAAAAAAGTGCTGTGAATTAAGTGATGCATTAAATAATCAAAGAATCGTCCGGTAAGCGATGATTCTTTCCGGTATCGTGCGATCTGTCCATCGACGTGATCTAAGTAATACCAGAGCTGTAACCCTAGCATGGCAATCAGGAAACTTGCAGAAGACGGCATTCCTAGAATAAGATTTGAGAATAAGCCAATTAAAAGCGCGATGAGCGTGACTTGATTGGCAGTGATCGAGGTATGAAGGAGGAGCCAAGTGCATGGTAAGGCCGCATCTCTGAGGATTTTTCGCACCATCCAGTTGCCTGCAATTTTATAGTTAGGTTTTTGACAAATTGCATTCAGTTCTTTGAGTGATTCGACCATGTTAAACTCCCCGGTATGCGCCTGTTTGATTTTTTAAGAAATCTAAAACGCCAATGAAAAAACCGAGCGCTCGATCTTTGCGATTTGAGTCAAATAAAAACTGAAACGCTCGTTGAATCGAGAACATCAAGACGCCTAACATGACGGATAACTTTTCAAGAAATGTTGCATGAGTTTTGGCAAGATAAAGGAAATTTCGAGTGGAGTAGTATTCGCTTAAAAAAGGATAGCGTGATAGTGTTCTTGAAACTTTGTGGTAAACCGTAGATTGTGGAAGTACGATATTTTTAAAACCAGCTTTTCGGTTTCGATAACAGAGGTCCGCATCTTCGTGGATAAGGAAGTAAGATTCGTTGAACTTCCCCACTCTTTCAATGAGTTCTTTTTTGAGAAGCAGTGCGGAACCAGGAATAATCACTGCATTTTGAAGAGGCCGTCCCGGGTCTTGATCGATTTGCCCGCACAGTCCCTGATAGGGTCTCAAACGCAGCCAATCCATGGAAGTACCTAATGAATTAATGCGATCAGGCTCATTGTGATAACAAATGCGAGGAGCAATGATAGTGGCTTTTTGATCCCGTTCGCCGATATCCACTAATTGTCCGATAGTTTCCGGAGCACCAAGAAGCGCATCATTATTTAAAATGAAAACATAATCCGCCCCATTGTGCAGAGCGCAGTCAATCCCAATATTATTTCCTCCGGCATATCCCAAATTAGCAGTATTTTCAATAAGTGGAATGTGCGGGAATTCCTTTCTTAGAATGGCAGCGGAACCATCTGCTGACGCATTATCTATCAGAATGCATTCATGGTTAGGATATGAATTTTTGAAAATTGAGCGAACGCACTCAATTGTATCCGGAGCATTACGGTAATTAAGAATAACCGTGATGACTTTAGGCGGCATGGCGTTTCTGTTTCAACAGTTCACGATATTTGGAGTGTTTCACAAAGGCATAACAGGCGGAAAGCCAGCAAAAAGTGAGCCCTTCAAGGCCATCTCGAAATCCTTGTTCCCAAAAATAAAGTCGGACAAAAGTTAAAAAAGGACGAATTGCGATATCAAAGAGATAAATGGGGTGTTTTTTCTCAAGTAGATAGTGGGCCTCAAGGGAAGTATAGCGGTTAAATTTTTCAAGGTAACTGTTAATATCTTCGTAGGTGTAGTGATACATGAAGTTCCGCAGTTCTCCAACATTGCCTTTAACTTCCACTACCTCATGGACTGGTCGTTCATAGCATGAAAGATGGGTTTTAAATAAGCGAAGAGGTTTATCTTTTTGCGTACCTGAAAAGCGAAATTCGCGGCCAAAAATAAAGGAGTGGCGAGGGATTGTAAATCCCGAGCAAATCCCGGGTTGAGTAATAGTCTCTAAGATCTCTTTTTTGAGTCCCGCGGTAATTTCCTCGTCAGCGTCAATGGAAAGAGCCCATTCGCTTGTGACTTTTGAGAGTGCAAAGTTTTTTTGATAGGAGTAATTGATAAAGGGTTGAGCAAAAATAAGCGAGGTGAATTTTTTACAAATTTCAACGGTGCGATCAGTGCTAAGCGAATCGACAATAATGATTTCATCAACCCAGGTAATTGATTTTAAGCAGCGCTCAATCTTATCTTCTTCATTATGAACGATGAGAAAGGCGGAAATCGTAGGTCTATTTTTCATCGGAGTTTTTTTCCTTCACGCAAAACAATTGAAAGGCTATCGATGGAAAATGATAAGTGATGATCTGGGTCAAATTAAGAAAGAAATCAAGAATTCCTTCCTTTTTGTCATGATCAAATCCCTCTTTAGGCATAAGGTTCTTAATCCCCCTTACGCCAAAGACTCGAAAACCTCGAGTCTGCATATCTTTCTCAGTCCATCCGGATTTATGTTCCATCAAGGCGTTATCATCATAGCAGGCTTGGTGCAGAAATCCATTGGGAGTAAAAATAATAATTTTCTTTCGTGCCCATGTCTCCATGCGAGTAAGTAACGCAGCACCATCATCGGGTTTAAGGTGTTCTAAGACGTCGAGCATCACAACGGCATCAAAACTCTTAGGTTCAAAAGAAACTTTTAGAATATCCGAGTGGATGTAATGGTGATGGCGTCCTTTTTTAAGGGCTTCCTGATAGTAGGGGTCAAAGGATTCAACCCCAGTTGTTTTGATAGCTCTTGGAAGGATCGGTATCATAGAATGAGGACCACACCCAAGATCCAAGACAGAGTCGCAATCCATGAGAGAAATCAGAATGAAGTATTGGAGTGGAAATAAAAATCGAATGGTAAAAAAACCGAGATACTTAAATAAAAAAAATGAAATTGGACTTCGCTTGAGATGATCAACCCCATGTTTAAGAAAGGATTTCATAGTCAAAGATTTCATTGAGCACCAAAATAATTGAAAACTTGTTGGTCTGAGAGTGTAAAAAATGATTTTACATTACATCTTGCCTTAAGCGCTACTCTAATTCTGGATAATGCCTCTACAAAACCAGGATATACAAAAAAATGGCCGGCAAGCCACGCACTTAAAAGACGAAGTGTGAACATGAATATCCATCGAGTGAGAATTTTCCGATCATGGATATTTTTAATCATGAAAAGTAGACTATTTCGAAATGCAATTTTTTGAATAAAAAACGATCCATATTTTGATTTAAAACTTGTAGAGCCCTCGTGTGTTTTTTTGCTGTTGGGTTCGTAATACCCTTTCCAGCCATGTTTCCAGCCGCGAAAACAGAGGTCCACGTCTTCGTAGTAGCCCGGAAGATACATTTCATCATATCCACCTATTTCTTGAAATTTTCTCCTGTCAAAGGCCGCGATGCCTGCGGAGAATGAATACCCCTGAGTTTCTAAGAGTGAAGGATTTTCATCAAGATGGTCAGTATCAGCGGATAATGCGCCCCAGCGAAATTTTGGAATGGATCTATCGCCATGGGTCGCGGCAAAGAAAATATCCGTTTTTTCACGGAAGAGTTTGAGTAAAGGATCCACAAAATCAGGTTCGGCTTGAATATCATTATTAAGCAAGATAACAACTTCCTCCGATATTTGTGGAATGATTTCATTGAATGAACATAAGACTTTATTTGATGAGGCTTGAAATAGGGTAACCTCAGGATATTTTTCACGCACAAATTCAACGCTGCCGTCATGACTTTCGTTATCAAGGATGATGACTCGACACTTAGCCTGGCTTTGCTGAGCGGCTTTAATAAAGCTTCCAAGGTACTTTTCGAGAAGCGCTTTCCCATTGTAATTCAGAAGGATAAGTGCAGCGTCAGGTAAAGTCATGAGCTTTCAGCTATTGCTAAGTGTTAAAGGAGAAACGCAGTTTTCCTGCTAGCAGCCAACAGGATTAATCTGTTTCTGTGAATGCCGAGCTAAATCCGATTCAACCATCATTTTGACGAGATCGGGAAAATTGACCTTGGGCTTCCATCCTAAAACTTTGCGCGCCTTTGCAAAATCGCCTCGGAGTTCATGGATTTCTGCAGGACGGAAAAATCGTTCGTCGCTTTTAACATAATCCTGCCAGTTTAAATTGACGTGACCAAAAGCAATCTCAAGAAATTCTTTGACCGTATGAGTTTCGCCGGTGGCTACCACAAAATCATCGGCTTTTTCTTGCTGGAGCATCTGCCACATGGCAGTGACGTAATCCTGCGCATGTCCCCAATCACGTTTAGCGTCGAGATTTCCGAGGACAAGTTTCTTTTCGAGTCCGAGTTTAATGCGTGCGACTGTGTTGGTGATTTTTCGTGTCACAAATTCAAAACCGCGGCGCGGGGATTCATGATTAAAAAGAATGCCGCTGCAAGCAAAAAGGCCGTAAGCTTCTCGATAGTTACGTGTGAGATGAAATCCGGCAAGTTTTGAAATTCCATAAGAGGATCTTGGGAAAAGTGGTGTGGATTCATTTTGAGG
>CAZOOM010000078.1:0-13653 GCA_964581425.1 uncultured bacterium
ACAATTTGCCGTCGATCACAATGCCGCAACCCACCCCAGTGCCCAGCGTTATCATAATAAAGTTTTGACAGCTTTGACCAGCGCCGCGCCATAATTCGCCCAACGTCGCTACGTTCGGGTCCGAAGCTCATGATGAGATTTTTTATAGTTCGAAGCAAGGTTATTATCACAAAACGAATCGCGCAGGTGGGCTCGAGGGGGGTACAACCAATGGTGCTGATCTCGTGATCCGGGCCAGTATGAAGCCCATTTCAACACTGGCGCAGCCTCTAGAATCCGTGAATATGGTGACCAAGAAATCGGAAAAAGCAGATTACGAACGCTCCGATATTTGTGCGGTGCCTGCGGGTTCTGTGATTGGTGAGTCCTTGGTTGCCTATGCGGTTGCGGATGCTTTTCTTGAAAAATTCGGAGGAGACTCGATGGCAGAAATCCGACGCAATTATGAAAGCTATTTAAAACAGATTCGGGCTTAAGAGCTCTTTAAAGGCATTTGAGTGGATCGAACAAATATTTTTTTAATTGGAATGATGGGTTCAGGGAAAACGGTGACCGGTCAGGCTTTAGCTCGCTGGATGCGTCAAACTTTTATTGATCTTGATGAATACATTGAGAAAAAACTGGGTCACAAAATTCCTCTTATTTTTGAGCAAGAAGGGGAGCCGCGCTTTCGAGATTATGAGTCAGAGGCATTGCGAGAAGTTGCCGGTAAAGAGAAAACCATTATTGCGACCGGCGGAGGTATTGTCCTCCGTCCTCAGAATGTTGAACTTATGAAGTCTCGAGGCCGTGTCATCTATCTTCAAACGTCTTTAGAGTGGATGTGGAAGCGTGTTCAAGGGAAAACCGGAAGACCTCTTCTGAATGTGCCAGATCCTCAAGCTGCGCTGGCTAGAATTTACCAAGAACGCGAGGCTCTTTACGAAGCGGCGAGTGATTTTCAAGTTCTGACGGATGCGAAAACAGCGGATGAAGTGATGAAAGAAATCTTAGCTGAGGTGAATTAATTATGAGATCGATACCGATTAAAACATCAGTGAGTCAATATCCTGTTTTTGTGGCACCGACGCTTTTACAGCGTTTGGGAACCCTTCTCCAGGATCAGGGTTTTACAGGAAAAGCAGTGCTGGTGACGCAAAAAAGTATTGCGAAACACTATCTGAAAAACACACTAAAAATCCTCAAATCAAAAAATTATTTGATCCAAGTTTACTATCTTCCCGAAGGCGAAAAAGCTAAATGCGAAAAGGAGCTGTTTAAGCTTTACCATTTTCTTGTGAAGCAAGATATGGAGCGCCGGGATTTTCTCATCGCACTTGGCGGAGGAGTTGTGGGAGATTTGACGGGGTTTGCAGCGGCAACTTACTTGCGTGGAATTAAATATGTGAATGTTGCGACCACGCTGCTGGCTCAAGTGGATAGTGCCGTGGGCGGAAAAACCGGGATCAATCTCGGCGAAGGCAAAAATTTAATCGGAGCTTTTTATCCGCCTAAGATGGTGATCAGCGATGTGCAGCTTTTGCAGACGCTTCCCGAGCGCGAGTTTAGAGCCTCTCTTGCCGAGGTGGTGAAATACGGCGTGATTCGCTCCGGAGATCTTTTTCGATATCTTGAAGATCAACTCGATCTTGTCCTTAAGCGGGATGAACGTGTGTTGGATCATATTGTTTTTGAATCGGCAAAAATCAAGGCTCAAGTGGTAATGAATGATGAATTTGAAACTAAAGGTGAGCGGATGATTTTGAATCTCGGACATACCTTTGGTCATGCATTTGAGCAGGTGACGGGTTACCGCACTTACCTTCATGGAGAAGCAGTGGCGCTCGGCATGGTGTGCGCTGCTCGTCTGGCCGTAGAACTAAAAATGTTTTCAGATTATGAAGAGAAGCGTTTGCTGGCACTGCTGACGAAATTGAAGCTGCCTGTGTCGATTGAAAGTGCCAAGCTTCGCATGAATGCCATTCTTTCAGCGATGCAGAAAGATAAAAAGAAATCAGCAGGCAAACTTCGTTTTGTGCTTCCGACCCACATTGGTGATGTGCTGGTTCGTGACGATATTCCTCTCCCAACCCTCCAAAAAATCCTGCGTGAGGCTGGCGCAAAATGAAGCACCACGGGTTAACACCCGTGGTACCTTAAATTTTTTCTCGGCGGAATCCGCCGAAGCAGCGAATCCCTGCTTCGCACTGTCCTTATCGGCAGTGCTTGGCAGGGTCCGTCCAACGCACGTGCTTTGCACGTCCCCGGCTTTACAGCCGAGGTCTTCTGCGTAGGCGGATAAATTTCGGTGATTTTCGGGTACCGCGTTTATCGCTCAACACGATACGTGCGCCCGAAAATGATCGAGCATTCTTTGGGGGAATTATGGTTTATGACAAAATTCAATTGCTTTCACTCCTGCGTTTGAATCAGCTGCCTTTGGCTGGGCGTCGAGAAATAACCGAACGCTTGATTCTTGGAGAAATGCCTTCTGAGATCGAGGCCAGGATTGTGAGGGATGATCTTGCGAACCGATCTGAGAAAATGAAAGAGATTCAAAATTCTTTTGATGCAGAAAGAGAAGTTGATAAGTGCAATCTAGAGGAAATTCATCTTCTTAGTTTTCAAGATCCAAATTATCCGAGGTTTCTTGCCAGGATTTTTAATCCTCCATGGATCCTTTACGTGCGAGGGGCTTTGATTCCGGAAGATGATGCTGCGTTTGCCATTGTTGGAACGCGTCATCCGAGTTTTTATGGAATCAGCCAGACGCGTCGCTTTTCAAAATCGTTGGCCGATACAGGTTTAACCATCATATCCGGGCTGGCAAAAGGTGTTGATCGTGAAGCTCACGATGCTGCGCTCCAAAAACAAAACGGCCGAACCATTGCAGTTCTTGGATGCGGTGTCGATCTCTGTTATCCGTCAGGCAATCGTGATCTTTATGAAAAAATTCAGCATTCGGGAGCGATCATCAGTGAATATCCGCTGGGATCTCCACCCCTTGCCCATCACTTTCCAGTTCGCAATCGCATTATTGCCGGATGGTCGGCCGGAGTTCTTGTGATTGAAGCTCACACAAGAAGCGGGGCCTTGATCACTGCTCATGAAGCTGCGGATGAGGGGCGAGAAGTGTTTGCGCTTCCCGGACCGGTGGATCAATTAACTTCACGAGGCTCTCACCGTTTAATTAAAGAAGGCGCAGCTTTGATTGAATGCCCAGAGGAAATTCTTGAAATCGTGCTCCCTTCATTGAAAAGAGAAGCCCTGATTGGGACGGAGACTCTGTCGACGACATTGATAGAAAATTTGCAGAAATCAGCATTAAGACAAAGTACGGAAATCAATCTAATCAAAGCTCCTTCCATGACTTCGGTGGCGGAACGGGTCTATGAGGAAATTAAATCCCAAGTGCTTGGATACGATGAGCTCTATGAAAAATTTCCTGAGAAAAATCTGATGCTTCTGTTAATTCAGCTTGAAATGATGGGGAAAATACGAAAACTTCCCAATGGTTCTTTTGAGGCCGTGTAATGCCAGAAGTTTAAAAGACTCTTTCAAGCTTGCTTGAATTTCGCCGATAAAACAGGGATAATACAAGCACGCTTGGCTTTGTACTTATTTTCAACAGAAGACAACAAGGAGCTTTTATGGACGCATTTGATCGAGTGATGGGCGGTGGCGGTAGTTCTTCCGGTTATCTCCCAGCCCCAAAAGGAAAAAGAATTTTGTCTGATTTGTTTGATCTGATTCTTGTTCCTATCGTTTTGGGTCTTATCGCAGGGTTTTTACTTTTAAACGCTAATGAAGCCATTCGCGGCGTTATCATGATTGCTCTGAATGTGATCTGGCTGGTGGTTCGTGATGCGGTGTTTGCTCCTGGCCGTGCGATTGTCGGGATCAAACTGATCAGTGAAACAGGATCCAAGGTGACGATTACTCAGGCTCTGATTCGTAATATTCTATTGATTATCCCTCTTGTGCTCATCTTGGGATATATCATTGAACTTATCTCTGTGCTTTCACGAGATAACCGTCTTGCCGATAAGTGGGCCAAAACCCGAGTGGTTGCTTAAGTTAAATTCGATCATGTGCAAAAACCCCCTCCTTGACCAGGAGGGGGTTTTTTATTGAGAGTTTCAAACCTATTTGATCCTTATAGCAATCAATGCTACTCTTTATCAAGAGGAAAGATCATTGAAAAAACGAACTAAAAACTCAAAATCAAATCAGAAAAAAGATACGCTTTTAGGGCAAAGCTCGCTGGAGCTTCATGCTGAAATTGACAAGCTTCAGCAGAAGATCGAGGACCTGACTGCATTTGCAAAGGAGGCTCGCGATCGGATTGAGGATTTGGAGATCCATGTCAATCTCCTAACCCGATTAATTACAACACTTTGCATCGAGAAAATGGGGATGCGTGTCGGGGTATTAAAAAAGCTAATCAAGAGAATCGAGTCCGAAGCGGTTCGGGATTCTCAGATCATGCACCTTGAATCGCTTTATAACCTGCCAAGTTCCAGCGAGTCCAAAATTAAGCCACCCAAGCAAGCGCCAGCCAAAGGGGATCCTTGGGACGAAATCTCCTAGGAGAGTTATCGGGATCCGCATCATCAAAATATAAATTATCATAACCCTATTATTTTAATGTAGTTATGGTAAATTTTATGGCGTCCGATAATCAAATTGTTTACAAAGAAGCTGGGATCGCTTAAAATCTCGTCCCCGTAACCTTATAGCGGGGATGAATTCATGCCTAAAATATATATTAATGGTAGCGAGCGATCGATCGATTCAGGACTCAGCCTACAACAGCTTCTTGAGAATCTCCAACTTACCGGGAAGCCGGTTGCCATTGAATACAACCTACAAGTTATTTCTTCATCAGACTTGTCTCGGACAATTATTAAGGAAGGCGATCGAGTGGAGTTGGTTCAGTTCGTTGGTGGTGGTTCCGCGGAGGAACCTGTTGCCGATGCAGCCCCAACTCCAGTGGAAGAACCTAAGGCAGTTAAAGTCAAAGTGCCCCGCAAAAAAGCTAAGAAGAAAAACGTAGTTCCTTCTGGAAATCTTGTCATTGTCGAATCTCCTGCTAAAGCAAAGACCATCAACAAATTTTTAGGCAAAGATTATGTAGTAGAAGCCTCTATGGGCCATATTCGCGACCTTCCCAAAAGTAAAATGGGTGTTGAGGTGGAGCAGGATTTTAAGCCTCAGTACGTTGTTCTCCCGCGATCACGTGCGCGTGTCAAAAGTCTAAAAAAACTCGCAGAGGATAAAGTCGGAATTTATCTCGCACCTGATCCTGATCGTGAAGGTGAAGCCATCAGCTGGCACTTAGCTCATTTATTTCGGGAAGAAAATGAAACGATTCCCATTCATCGTGTGGTGTTTAATGAAATTACAAAAGAAGCAGTGCTGGATGCCTTCCGTCATCCGCGTGAGATCGCCCTTAATTTAGTTAATGCGCAGCAAGCCCGGCGCATTTTGGATCGTGTAGTGGGTTATGAACTGAGCCCGCTTTTGTGGGGAGCTATTGGCCGAGGACTGAGCGCGGGCCGCGTTCAATCTGTGGCGCTTCGATTGATTGTCGAACGTGAACGCGAGATTAAAAACTTTGTTCCTCAAGAATATTGGACATTACAAGCCAAGCTTTCCTCAGAGCATCCCGAAAATCAGGGCCGCATTTTTATCGCTAAATTGGATCGCGTTGGAAAAGAAAAGATTGCTCTTAAGACCGCAGAAGAAACTGAAAAAATAAAAAATGCAGTCCAACAGCTTCCTTTTAAAGTACAGAAGATCGAAAAGAAAGAGCGCTCAAGGCGGCCACAGGCACCTTTTACGACAAGTAAACTACAGCAGGAAGCGTTTAACCGTCTGGGTTTTCCCGCGGCAAAAACCATGAGGGTCGCACAAAAACTTTATGAAGGTGTTGAGCTCGGCGAAGAGGGCAGTATAGGTCTGATCACGTACATGCGTACGGACTCAGTGAACATGGCTGTGTCTGCTGTGGCAGAAATTGTAGATTACATCACTACCAAATTTGGCAAAGACTATCTTCCGGAAAAACCGCCTGTTTATAAATCTAAAAAAGGCGCGCAAGAAGCACACGAAGCGATTCGTCCTAGCTCTGTGTCGCGCGAGCCTTCAGCTCTTCGAGCTTATTTAGACGATGACGAATACAAACTCTATGAACTGATTTGGCGCAAAGCTATCGCATCCCAGATGTCGTCTGCTGTTGATGAGCACGTTTCAGTAACGATTGTTTCAGGGGATGAATACTTTTTTAAGACTGGCGGACGGAAAAATATTTTTCCAGGATTCTCCATTGTTTACGGAGACATGAGACATCCAGAAGTGAAGAAGGAAAAAGAAGAAGATGAAGACGATGAAGCGGATCTCCTTGAGAACCTTCCTCATTTGACTGAGGGTGAAATCCTTAAACTCCACGAGCTTATGGGTGATCAGCATTTCACAAAACCACCCGGACGTTTCAATGATGCTAGTTTAGTCAAAACGCTTGAAGAACAGGGGATCGGCCGTCCGAGCACTTACGCTCCTACGATTTATACTTTGCTCGCCCGTGGTTATACGGTGAGAAAAGGCGGCGCGATTCATCCTACAGAACTTGGGGAAATGGTATTAGATTTGCTGGTTCAAAATTTCCCCAAAATTCTCGACATCCAATTTACCGCCATGATGGAAGATGAGCTGGATAAAATCGAAGAGGGGGATGTGGATTGGGTAAAAGTGTTGAAAGATTTTTACGGCCCCTTCCATGAAACCGTGGCTGTGGCTAAGACCACTATTAAACGAGTGAAGCAGGTCGATAAGCCCACGGATTATAAATGTGAAAAATGCGAAAAACCCATGGTCATCAAGTGGGGCAGGTTTGGCGAATTCATGGCATGCACCGGGTTCCCGGAATGCCGCAACACAAAGTCACTTCCAACTGGAGTCAAATGTCCGGAAGCGAATTGCGGCGGCGATCTTGTCAAGAGAATGTCAAAGAAGCGAAAAACTTTTTACGGATGTTCCAATTATCCCAAGTGCAATTTCATCGTCAATCAGCTTCCTAAAAAGGAAGAGACGATCAGCGGGATGAGCGATGAAGAGAAAGCCTCTCAAACCGAATCGGGAGCAATGGATCTGTGACAGCCTCATGGAGCGAACGATTCCTAGCTTTTCTCGAAACTGAAAAAAACGCCTCGGTCCACACGGTTAAAAATTACGAGATCGATTTGAGGGAATTTTTTCAGGTGCTCGGGTCAAAACCTCTTCCTGAAGTGACCTACCTGGATGTCCGCTCTTTTCTGGCATGGCTTACCCAGAAGAAATATTCCAAAAATTCTATTTCACGGAAACTGGCCTGCATGCGTTCATTTTTTAAATATTTAATCCGCGAAGGTGTGACGGGATCGAATCCCGCAGTGGAAGTCAGCACACCTAAACGGGACAAGCAACTACCAAAATTTCTGGACGTGGATGAGATGACGCATCTCTTGGAAGCCGCGTCCGGTAACAGTTGGGAGGAGAAACGGGACAAAGCGATTTTGGAAACCATTTACAGCTCGGGAATTCGTGTGAGTGAACTTGTGGGACTCAATCAAGACGATGTTGATTTTTTCAGCGGTCTTGTCCGCGTTCGCGGTAAAGGCAAGAAGGAACGGTTAGTTCCTCTCGGCCAGCTGGCACTGAATGCGATTGAGGATTATATGAAAATCCCAACACCCCGTGAATTTCGCGAGGAAGCTGCCAAACCTCTTTATCGAAACCGTTTGGGAGGACGTTTGACGGACCGCAGTGTTCGTAGAATGATTCTCAAATATGGTCGTAAAGGGGCGCTCGGAAAACGGATTTCACCGCACATGCTCAGACACTCGTTTGCGACGCATCTTTTAGATCGCGGGGCAGACTTAAGAAGTGTCCAGGAACTTTTGGGTCATGAAAATCTTTCTACGACTCAAATTTATACACATGTGACGACGAAACGTCTTCGCGACGTGTACGACGCAGCGCATCCTCGGGCGTAAATCGTTTTCTGCTTAGAATCCCTTCCTCTTAGGACAAAATGACACCAACACAACAGCCTGAAATTACAGAGACCTGGTTTAACCGCCTGACTTATTTGATGTTTGCGGGTTTTTACCGGATTGCCTACCCGATCTTTTGTTTGGTCTATCTTCCGCATTTTTGGATGCGGTCCAAGCAAGCAGAAAAACCCTCCGATGTTTTTTTTCAACGGATCGGTAATTATGATCGATTTCAAGATAGTGTTCAGCCTGAAGAATCCAGGATTTGGGTCCACGCTGTCAGTGTGGGTGAAGTCATGGCAGCCAAAGAATGGATTCGGCGATTTTTAGCACGAACGGACAAAACCCGTGTGGTGGTGACAACAGTAACACCTACCGGACAAAGGGTGGCTAAAGATCTTATGGGTCCACGTGTCACGGTTTGTTACGCTCCGCTGGAATATAGTTTTTCAGTGCATCGATTTTTAAACGTCTTTCAGCCCAAAGCGCTTCTTTTGATGGAAACCGAACTTTGGCCTAATTTGATTATTCAAGCATTCAGGCGCGGTCTTCGTGTGGGGATTTTAAATGCCCGGCTTTCAAAACGGTCAGCACAAAATTACCGGCGATGGCGAACTTTTTTAGGAGCCATTTTCCGCCGTGTGGAATTTATCTTGGCGCAGACGGCAGAGGATCGCGAGCGCTTTCTTTCCCTGGGCGTTCCTGAAGATCAGGTTCATGTGATGGGGAATATGAAATTTGACAATGTTTCCCTGGAACCCATTTCCAATGAAGAATTGAAATCTTTTCGGAATCAGTGGGGCTTTAGTTCAGAGGACCGGATTTGGGTTGCCGGTAGCACGCATCCGGGGGAAGAAGATGTTTTTCTCCGAGTTTTTCAAAAGCTCAAGAAAAGAATTCCACATTTGAAAGCGATTCTTGCTCCGCGTCATATTGAGCGGTCCAAAGAACTGCTTGAGAAATTGAGAAGTCTTGGACTTCAAGCAGCGCTTTCTACGGATCGCGCTTCTGGGTCCAAAGATATTTTGATTTTAAATGAGTTAGGGATTCTAAAAAAAGTTTACGGCCTGGCGGAACTGGTTTTTGTAGGCGGCAGTTTGATTCGGCACGGAGGACAGAATCCGATCGAACCTGCGGCACTCCGCAAACCGATTTTAACAGGACCGCATGTTTTCAATTTTAAAAATGTTTACGCAACTTTGCGCCAGAACCGAGCAGTGCTTCAGGTCTTAACAGAAGCTGATCTTGAAATGGAAGCTCAGCGTTTGCTGGACCACCCTGAGCAGGGGAAGGTGATGGGCGAAAATGCGTTCCGAGTCGTGGAATCATTTCAGGGAGCGACTCGTGATCAACTTCGTTTTGTACTGAAACGTTTTACCTGGATATCATCAGAAAGGATGTTGTATGAGGAGTCGAATGAGAAGTTATTTTCGCCGACTGGCGGAAGGTTATGAAAGTGGACTAACGTCCCAGTGTCTTAAACCTTTTTTAGGAGTTGCTTCAGGAGTCTATGAGGCGGTGGTTCGCAAACAAGCGGAAAAGTTTGCAGTAAAAAAAATTGGACGAACCAAACTGCCTTTTCCCGTGATCAGTGTGGGCAACATTACTTGGGGTGGAACTGGCAAGACTCCTTTTGTGGAGTATCTTGCGAAGCGGTTATCCGAGCAGCAGAAAACGCCGCTCGTGTTAACACGCGGTTACAATCACGATGAGGTGGTTCAGTTTCGTCATCACATTCCCAATGCTGTGATTGGAGTTGGCAAAAACCGTATTCAGTCAGCTCTTGAAATGGCCAAACAGCACACGATTCATGTGGCGGTGCTGGATGATGGATTTCAACATTGGCCCATTGAACGGGATCTCGATATTGTGCTGATTAATGCGCTCAATCCCTTTGGAAATGAAAAAATTATTCCTCAGGGAATTTTGCGTGAACCTCTTTCTGCATTGAGCAGAGCCGGAGTTCTGGTCTTGTCGCACACCAATCTTGTACCTGCAGATCAGCTCAAGAAACTTAAGTCCAGGCTTGCAGAATTGGCTCCCAAAGCGTTGATGATTGAGAGTTATCTGGAACCCTTGTTCTTTTATCGCGCTAAAACCCGCGATCGAGTGATGCTGCCAAAGCTTCAAAATCAAAAAGTGGCAACTTTTTCCGGGGTCGGGACACCGATTTCATTTCATCGATTGCTGACCAGTCTCGAGGTCAAGCCGACTTTGAATTTTGATTACACGGATCATCACGTGTACTCTGAGGCCGAGCTCCTTGAAATTAAAACAGCAAGTGAGGTGAAGGGTGTGGCAGAAATCATTACCACGGAAAAGGATTTTTATAGGTGTCCTCAGCGCATCACTCAAATTTTAAATCCACTTGTCCTGGCCACGCGTCTTCGGATCCGGACCGGTGAAGACAGTCTTAACTCAAAGCTTTTTTCAATTCTGGAGAAACGCCGCTGATGCGTGATCTGCTCGATCGTCTCGGATGTGTTGGGCTTAAAGTGCTTCGCGGCTTCACCCTCCGACTGTCTTTAGAATCTTCTCTTTCTCTGGGACGATTTTTCGGGCGGATGCTTCTTGGGATGACTCCTCGAAAAGGCAATGTTCTTGCAGATCTCAAAGCAGCGCTTGGGCCTGATCTTTCAGCTGATGATCGAAGAAAAATTTATCGAAAAATGAGCGAGCATTTCGGCATGATGTTTGTCGAAACTTTGCGCGGGTCTTCATTTGATAAACAGGAAATGCAAAAGTTTGTCACCTTTCACCACAAAGAAAGATTAACTCCTTACTACGAAGAGAAGCGTCCGCTTATTTTTTTGACGGCTCATCTTGGCAATTGGGAGCTATTGCAATTTACTTCCAACAATTTGGGGCGCCCGATTCACGTTTTAGCCCAACCTCAAAAATTCCCTCGCATGGACCAATATCTGAATTATCTCCGGGAACTTCGCGGAGGTACAAAAGCCGTGGATCAGGGGATTGGAGTGCGGCACTTATTTCGCGCACTTAAAAAAGGTGAAATGATCGGCCTTTTAGGAGACCGATCAGCCGGCAAAACCGAAGGGCTGATCGTTTCTTTTCTGGGAAGGAAGACCACGATTCCTACCGGAGCTTTTGAGCTTGCGAGGCGCACCGGAGTTCCCATCCTTCCGGTTTTTTTCCCTCGGCGCGAGGGACATTATTTTGATTATTGTGTAGAAGAAGAAATTCGAGTTTCTGATGACCTTGAGGCTGCGGTTCAAAAATATGTTTTGCTGCTTGAAAAATATGTCCGCCAATATCCAGAGCAGTGGCTTTGGTTTGGCAAGCGCTGGAAATATTCCTGGACCAAGCGGCTCCTTGTTTTATCCGACGGAAAACCTGGGCACCGGAAACAATCTGAAGCTTTAGTTCAGCATTTTAGAAAAGTCACGACTCAGTACAACCGGCCTGGAATGGATTATCCTTCGCAAACCCTGACGGTAAAGTATCGATCCCGATTTCACGAAGCTCTTTTTCCGTGGGTTGTTTTTTTCATGATGCCATTGGCGCAAGGACATGTGCATTGGCTGCGTCCGTTTTTTTGTGAGGAAACTTTTCAGGAAATTTTGAAGGTTTCCGCTGACTTTATCATTTCTGCAGGATCCAAATTGGCTCCTCTGAATTTATTTTTAGCGCGGGATCTTCGGGCTAAAAGCGTGGTCCTGATGAAACCTTCGTTTCCATTCCACTTATTTCGATATGACCTTGCGGTGATTCCTGCTCATGACCACGGTTGGATCCCGCGTGAATCGATTCGTCCAGTGCTGGCTTTAAATCCTGTGGATGCCGCTAGTCTAGAAATCGATGCCAAAAAATTAATGCCTTCATTGCGTCAGAGTTCTCAAAGTGCAAAACTCGCCATTTTTTTAGGCGGACCCACGCGGAATTTTTCCATGTCGCTTTCTCAAGTGCAGATTTTATTCCAAGAATTGGAACTGGCGGCTCCTCTCACGGGTGGTTTCATGGTGACAACTTCAAGGCGCACTCCGGATGACATTCTTCAGTTTCTCGAAAAATCGTTATTGAATCATCCCTACTGCCAGCTTTTTGTGGATGCCAAACGGGATACGCGGCCGGAAGTTGCTGGAGGGATGATGGGGATTGCGGACATTCTTCTTGTGACCGAAGACAGTATCTCTATGATCTCCGAGGCCATTAGCGCTCAAAAAAAAGTGATTGTGATTACTTTTGATACTGAAAACCTCCCTAAAAAACATCAGCGTTTTCAGAGTTTGTTGGAAGAACGTTCTGCGATTTGGAGAGTTCGGCCACAGGATCTTGGTGCTGCGCTTGGAAAAATCATTTACTCAGATGCGTCTGTTTTTTCTTTGTCTGAGGAAACGATGGTTCAAAAAAAGTTACAGGAAATCCTATGAAGGTTTTGCAAATTCTTCCTTCTCTCGAGGTTGGGGGTGTGGAACGAGGAGTGATCGATCTTGTGCGCGCTATGCACGAACGCGGTCAGGAATCGGTGGTGATTTCTTCAGGCGGGGAACTGGTGAAAGAACTGCATAAAATCGGAGTACCGCATTATGCTCTCCCAGTTCATGAAAAGGCGATCAGCTCTCTGTTTCTGATCCCGCAAATTGTAGAGATTATTCGAAGAGAAAATATCGATATTGTTCATGCGCGCAGCCGTGTCCCTGCCTGGCTGGCTTACTTTGCGGCTCATCAAGCAGGGGTGGCTTTCGTGACTACTTGTCATGGATATTATTCCACTCATTTCTTAAGTCGTGTGATGGGTTGGGGTCGCCGGGTGATTGTGATCTCCCGCGTGATTGCACGTCATATGGTGGATGACTTTGGTGTTTCTCCGGAAAAAATTCGTTTGATTCACCGCGGGGTTGATCTCAAGCAGTTTCAGGAAAAATCCCTGAGTTCCAATGAAAAATCAATTTCAGCTTCAAAATCTTTTCGAATCATTAATGTAGGCAGACTTTCTCCTATTAAAGGACAGGATGATTTTTTAAAAGCAGTTCATCTTGTGCGCACTCAATTTCCCCATGTTGAAGCTTGGATCGTTGGCTCTGAAATTAAAGGGAAGACCAAGTTTACCGAGCTTTTAAAAGCAACGATTGAAAAATACGGCCTAACCAAGTGCGTTAAGATGCTGGGCACTCGCCGAGATATTGCAGACCTCATTCGCCAGTCAGATCTTCTGGTGCTTGCGACGCGGGTTCCGGAGGCCTTTGGACGCGTGATTGTGGAAGCAGGTGCCATGGGTAAACCTGTGATTTCTACGGGTTTGGGCGGCGTTCTCGATATTATTGATCACGGAGAAAATGGACTTTTAGTCACGCCAGGTCATGCTGAGGAAATGGCGCAGGCCATGGGGCGTATGATTCAAAATCCTGACGAAGCGCGCCTTTTTGCAAAAAGACTTCAGGAGAAAGTTCGCACTCAATTTTCACTCGAAAAAATGACGGATCAAACGCTCAAAGTTTACGAAGAGGTTCGAAAAGAGAAAAAGATTCTTATTTTTAAATTAGGGGCTATGGGAGATTTGATCCTGTTAACGCCAAGTTTGCGCATGATTCGCGAAAAATTTCCGAAGGCTGAAATCTCGCTTCTCGTGGACAGGAAATGGGCGCCGATGATGGATGCATGCCCTTATCTTGATCATATT
>CAZOOM010000079.1:0-11127 GCA_964581425.1 uncultured bacterium
GGCCCCTATATGCGGCCGATTCCGATCGGCGCAAGTTCGGCAATGGTATTTTCGATGGTGGTCGCATTTATCGCAACACCATGGGCCGCCTACCGGATTTTGGGTCATGCGTTTGAAAGCGGCAAGCTGCATGGCCATGAGGAGGGGGAAAAAGAGGATTTTCTCACGCGCATGTACCGCAGTTATATGAATCCGCTGATTAACGATCCGAAAATCCGGAAGTGGTTTTTTGTGGGACTCGTTGGTCTTTTGGGTCTTTCGGTTTTACTGGTTCCGCTCAAGCTTGTCCGCGTGAAGATGCTGCCTTTTGATAATAAAAATGAGTTTCAGGTCGTCCTCGACATGCCGGAGGGTACGCCGATCACGAAAACCCGGAGCGTGATTTCAGAAATTGCAAGCTATCTCAGCCAGGTCCCCGAAGTGCATGACATCGAAACTTATGTCGGGACGAGTGCCCCGTACAATTTTAACGGGCTGGTACGTCATTACTTCCTTCGTGACAAGCCCTATCAGGCGGATCTTCAAGTCAATCTTGCCGGAAAAAATAAAAGAAAACGCCAAAGTCACGAGATTGCAAAAAGTGTGCGCCCCAGAATTCATGAGATCGTGAAACGTGCAGGAGGACATGTCCAAGTGGCCGAAGTACCTCCCGGGCCTCCGGTGCTCTCGACGCTCGTGCTTGAGATTTATGGACCCTCGATCGAAGGACAAAGAGAACTCGCTCGACGCGTTGAGGAACTGCTTGGAAAATCGGAAGGGGTCACGGACATCGGAACTTACATCGCGGCGGATGAGAAACTGAGCCGTCTTAAAATTAATCACACGAAGGCGTCTCTGAACGGTATTTCAGCGCGAGCGATCGCTGAGGCGATTCGCACCGCCATTGAAGGTTCTAAAGTCGACATCGCTCATTTGTCGGAAGAGTACGAACCCGTGGAAATTCTTCTCCGGCTTCCCAAAGATGAGCGCGCCAAACTCGATGCGGTGCTCTCCATGACTTTGCTCTCGAGATATGGACAGACGATCCCGGTGCGTGAGTTGGTGGAGGTTGTTTCACTACCCAAGGATCAACCCATTTATCATAAAAATCTGACCCGCGTGTCCTATGTGATTGCGGATGTAGCGGGCAAACTAGAAAGTCCCGTTTACGCAATTCTTTCGCTGGATAAAAAAATCGCCAAACTTCCGCTCCCCAAAGATGCGGGGGATCAAAAAGAAATTCGGCAGTTGTACTCAAAGCAGCCGGAGAATCCCGAGGAATATGCGATCAAATGGGACGGGGAGTGGCAGATTACCTACGAAGTGTTTCGTGATTTGGGGATGGCTTTTGCTGCCGTTCTGATTCTCATTTACATCTTGGTGGTTGGCTGGTTCAAATCGTTTAAGACGCCACTGGTGATCATGCTTCCGATTCCTCTGACGCTTGTCGGGATTCTGCCCGCGCACGGACTCACAGGAATCTTTTTTACCGCAACTTCGATGATTGGCTTGATTGCAGGAGCGGGTATTGTGGTTCGCAATGCGATCATTCTTGTGGATTTTATCGAACTCAAACTCGCTGAAGGTATTCCGCTTGAGAAAGCCGTTGTTGATGCGGGTGCGACGCGGTTTCGACCGATGCTGCTGACCGCCTCAGCTGTGGTGGTGGGTGCAGCGGTGATTTTATTCGATCCGATTTTTCAGGGTCTCGCGCTTTCATTGATGGCAGGTGAAATTGCCTCGACGATTCTTTCGAGAACCGCCGTTCCCGTCATTTATTATTGGGTGAAATTGAGAGAACGAAAGGGATAAGGGGTAAGGGATAGGGGGTAAATTTCTCTATCCCTTATCCCATTTCCCTTACCCCCTAACTTAGCGCTAAGCAAGGAGTTTAATATGAATCGTGAACGTTGGATCCGTTTGATTGCAGGAACCTTTATTTTAGCCAGTCTCACGCTGGCTCATTTTGTGGATCACCGCTGGCTATTTTTTACAGCATTTGTAGGAGCGAACCTTTTTCAGTCGGCGATTACGCGTTGGTGCTTGATGGAGAAGATTTTGGCTGCAGCGGGTGTCAAATCTTGTTGTCAAGTTGGCTCGTGATGGTTGCTTTTTCATCGCTGTGCCAATTTGATCCTGAGCGAAGTCGAGGGATCTTCCAGCCTCTTTCGCCCGGGCCACGTGCTTCGCACGCCCCTGGTGAAAGGACTGCAAGGGAATCCCGCCCCTTGGGATGGGCATCCCTTGGCTGTGAAGGTAATGGAAAGAAAGATTCAGACTCATGCTGCAAGTAGCGGTTGATTGGATCTTCTATTCTTTGCTCGGTTTGAGCGCTCAATCTCGAACGGTTGCTGCTTTCAATTTCTTTGTTTACGATTCTCTTAAAATTCTGCTGCTTCTTTTTGGGATGATCGCAGCCATTGGATGTTTGCGGACCTATTTATCTCAAGAAAAGCTGCGAGTTTGGCTGAGTCATCGAAAAAGAAGCCACTTCATTGCGGCCTTATTTGGATCTGTGACGCCTTTTTGTTCGTGCTCTTCGATTCCCATTTTTATCAGTCTGATTCAAGCCGGCGTGCCTTTAGGGGTGGCGATTACCTTTCTCGTCACTTCTCCTCTCATTAATGAATACCTCGTTGTTTTAATGATTGGATCATTTGGGTTTAAGATTGCTTTTGCCTATGTTGTCAGCGGGATCTTGATCGGAATGACGTCAGGCATGATTTTAGGGGCGCTTAAACTTGAAAAATATTTAGTCCCTGATATTTCGTTTTGTGAAAATAAAAATTCAGAATCAAAGTTCAATAATTTGACAGCTCGTTTTCAATTTGGTATCCATGAAGCCATCTCCATTGTCCGCAAGCTCTGGCCTTGGATTTTAACTGGGGTGGGAGTGGGAGCTCTGATCCATAATTATGTTCCTCAGGAGTTGATCCAATCAACCGTTCAAAAATCAGGATTTCTTTCGGTCCCGATTGCTACGATCTTGGGAGTCCCCATGTATGGGAGTTGTGCAGCCATTGTGCCTATCGCGCTGGTGCTTTTTCAAAAAGGCGTACCTCTTGGCACGGCGCTTTCGTTTATGATGGCAGTTTCTGCGCTTAGTTTTCCTGAGGCCATTATGCTGAAAAGGGTGATGCGAGTTCCTTTAATTGCGATCTTTTTTGGTATGACAACGATTGCCATTATTTTGACCGGATACCTTTTCAATGGCGTGCCATTTCTTGCTGGGAGAAATTGACGGGCGAGATCGATTCAAGAAAGTGACTGCTCTGAAGAGCAGGTGCCGGAGCGGGATTTAGCCTTTGACGGCGGTAATTTCAATATAAGCAGCTAAGTCAAATAGATGAGTCATTTTCTCAAGCACAAAATCAATGGGAGCCAGCAGATTTTTAAGCCCTTTTTTTGTCTTAGGCGCTGAATCCGTGAACTCCATTTTCGGTTCCCGAATCGGAGCCGAAGGCTCAGATTTTTTTGCTTTGAGAGAACGATAATACGGCAGATCAAAATCTTGAGGATGGAGGAAAACTCCTTTGAGACGGGCAAGGGAGGCTTCTTCGATGCGAGTCATCTTTACGAGGACTTTAAAACCATTGCGTTCCACAATATCAGCCAGGGTTTGCGGAGTGAAATGATTGATATGATCACTGCCATTAAAGTGACGGTGGAATTGACGAAGTTTCAAAAGGATGTGCCAGGCTCGCGAATTAGGCGTGGAAAGCCATAGCATGCCTCCGGGTTTTAGGATGCGGTGACAGGTTGAGAGTACTCGATTAGGGAACTCTACGTGCTCTAAAACTTGATCCATCGTCACCGCATCGAATTGATTGTCACGATAACTGCAGTTCTCAGCAAACGAGCATTCCGCCGGGATTTGATAATGCTTTTGGATAAACACCGTGGATTCATGATTCGCATCAAGCCCAAATAAATGGGAATAGCCCCAATCTTGAAGACATCGTAAAAAATAGCCATTCCCGCAGCCAATGTCCAAAAGAGAGATATTGCGTTGACCTTGAAAATGCCGATCTAAAGCTTGGTGGATCCTTTTAGCCCGCCAAAACTTGTCTCCATATTTTGTTAGATGACGAATTTCTTCATCAGCTTTAACAGGATGATAGGTGGATTCTTGTGCGGGATGAACCGTAAGGATGTTTTTGACGTAGATCAGGTTACAGTTTTTGCATGTGACGAATTCAAAACCCGCTTTGATAAAGGACGTTTGATAAAGTTGAGAGGAGCAACTTGGGCATTCAGGGCGTACTTTAGTTGCAGATTGAGCTAAATTTTCTTCGGATATCATGAGCGGAATTTTAGCATAATCGACCTTTCTGTCTACTGGAAAGACAGCTTCTGACTGTCGACGACTCCAGCACAGTTTTATTCGTTTGAAATTTTCGGTTCACACATCGTTGGCTACTCCAAAAGAGTGGTGCGGAATTTGCCGAAACATTTTACCCTTTAAACGACTTGAATTGCCGAAGTTGCGACATCAAGTGGCAGATACCCGGGACCGAACCGTTTCCTGTCTGGACAGGTTGATTGTATCGACGACTCGCCTTACAGGTTAAACAGATCCACGGATTTATTTTTACGCTAGCGAGCCGACATGTTTATTTTTATTAATAATTGATATAGCACTCGCTCGCACTTCTTATAAAAAATACGCGTTAATTTATGGTACGATGTCATTAGAACCAAGGGTGATAATCGGTCATAATCCTGCCACCCTCGGAATATTCTAAGTCCGAAATTCTAAATATTTGAATCTAGAAATTAGGATTTAGGATTTTTAAATTTAACCCTTAGGGCTTTATGTCACTGATCAGTCTGCAGGAAATTTCACTCGCACTTGGTGGGCCGCTTCTTTTTGATGCCATGAATTTTCAAATTGATCCCGGCGAACGAGTCGCGCTTTTGGGAAGAAACGGTGCGGGGAAAACCACGCTTATGCGCGTGATTTGCGGGGAGCTTCCCGTAGATCAAGGGGAAGTGGTTTTCCAGAAGGGGATCCGAGTTGCCTATCTTCCACAGGAAGTTCCCATACAAATGACAGGTAACGTGTTTGATATTGTGCTTTCCGGACTTGGAGAGCGCTCAAAACTTTTACACGATTATCATGAAGTCAGTCATCGTCTTGAAACAGAATATTCAGATGCCTTAATGAAGCGCCTTGGCGTGCTTCAATCTGAAATGGATCGCACCAATGCCTGGGAAACCCACACTCAGGTGGAGGACGCGATTCAACACATGAAGCTTGATCCGGAAAGTCTTTTTCAGCAGCTTTCCGGAGGACAAAAAAGACGCGCCCTTTTAGCGCGCGCACTTGTGCTGAAGCCTGACGTTCTGCTCTTGGATGAACCCACGAACCATCTCGATTTGGATTCGATTGAGTGGCTTGAAAATTTCCTTCGATCATTTCCCGGCGCGATTTTTTTTGTGACTCATGACCGGGCATTTATGACCAAGCTCGCAACTCGCATCACGGAACTCGACCGGGGAAAACTTTTCAGCTGGGCCTGTGATTATCCCACTTTTGTGGAACGTAAACAGGCGGCGCTTGAAGCTGAGGCGACTGAGCGCGCGCTTTTTGATAAAAAACTGGCGCAGGAAGAGGCTTGGATTCGTCAGGGGATCAAGGCCAGGAGAACACGTAATCAGGGGCGCGTGGTGGCGCTTCAAAGAATGCGCGAGCAAAAAAGGGCCCAGCGTCAGGAAATGGGCAAGGTCAAAATGACAGTTCAGGAATCAGATCTTTCAGGGCAGCTTGTGAGCAAGGCCGAGAATTTGAGTCATGCTTACGGAGAAAAAGTTTTGATTCGAAATTTTTCAACTGAGATCATGCGCGGGGACAAAATTGGAGTCCTTGGGCCCAATGGAAGCGGAAAAACGACCCTGCTCAGAATTTTACTCGGAGAAATTCCGCCTCAACGCGGAACGATCCGCCTCGGGACCAATCTCCAAATTGCTTACTACGATCAGATGCGCGAGCAGCTCGATGAAAATAAATCAGTGCTCGAAAATATTGCGGACGGCGGAGATACCGTGATGGTGCACGGTAAACCGAGAAACGTAATCGGCTATCTTCAGGATTTTCTCTTTGAGCCTGAAAGGGCGCGGACTCCTGTCAAAGTTTTATCAGGAGGAGAACGCAACCGTCTTTTCCTGGCGCGTCTTTTCACGAAACCTTCTAATCTGATTGTGATGGACGAGCCCACCAACGATTTAGATCTTGAAACACTTGAGCTTCTGGAATCGCTGCTTGTGGAATATGCCGGAACTTTGATTATTGTGAGTCACGACCGAGAATTTTTGAACGAAGTGGTGACCTCCACTATTGTGCTTGAAGGTCAAGGTGATATTTATGAATATGTGGGCGGTTACGATGATTATCTGATTCAAAGCCAAGCACGCAAAAGTCAGAAAAGAATTGTCCCCATGGTTCCTAAGCCTTCGGCGCCTCAAGATTCAGCCGCGTCAGGGAAAACGCCCAAATTGTCTCCAGCAGAAAAAAAGGAGCTCGCTAAAATACCGGCTGAGATTGAAAAGCTTGAAGCTGAGCAGGCTAAGATCTATGCCCTTATGGCAGATCCCTCTTTTTATCAAAAAGATTCAGGGCAAATTGCCGCAGTGCAAGAAGACGCTGACCGGCTTGCGCGTAAGCTTCGAGATCTTTTTGCGCGCTGGGAACTTTTAGAGGGAATGAAATGAGCTCTTCCCAAGAACATGCCAATGAGTCTCCCAAAAAAGAGTCGAATGAAAAACGTCCTTCGAAAGACCCCTTGCACGGAATGACCTTAGAAAGAATTCTTAAAGATCTTCAGGCTCATTATGGATGGGAAGGACTTGGAGACCGGATTAATCTCCGTTGTTTTCAAAATGAACCAAGTATTTCTTCAAGTCTTAGGTTTCTTCGCCAAACGCCTTGGGCGCGGACCAAAGTGGAAAAACTATTTATCCGAATGCTGCGAGAAAAATGTGAAATGTGAAGACGTGATACGTTCGTTATTGTTCGATGTTTTTCACTTTTCACATTTCACTCTTCACTTCGATTTTATGCTATGATCAGGCCATGATCAAAATTTACTACGGCTCACCTTCCATTTTCGGACGCAAGGTCCTCACGGTTCTTGAGGAGAAAAATCTGGATTATGAAATCCAGTGGATGAGTTTTAAAAACGCAGACCATCAAAAAGAAGACTATCTTAAGATCAATCCCAATGGGGAGGTCCCGGCTTTGGATGATGAAGGTGTCATTGTTTATGAATCCACAGCTATGATTGAGTATTTAGATGAAGAGTACCCCGATCCTCCGCTCATGCCCAAGTTGTCTCACCTTCGTGCTCAGGTCCGGATGATTGATGATTTTTGTGATCTTCACATGTATCCTCCTATTCGCGTGGTCGCAAAAAAAATGATTTTGCATCAGGAGCAGCCTCATGAAGATGACCGGAAGGCCATTTCTCTTGGTCTTCAACGTATGAGTCTTTATCTCGGTGAAAAACCTTTCCTGGTTGGATCCTTCTTTTCACTTGCAGATTGTGCGTTCATGCCTGTGATTGCTTCCTTAGAATCCCTTGGCTTGGCGGATCTTATGTCTGCCGCACCTCAGAATCTTCGCATGTACAGCGGCAAACTCAAGAACCGCGCGGGCTACAAAGGTGCCAGCCTCATCAAACCTGTCTCATAATTTATTAAATTGAAGCTTCCAGCATTTTGATTCATCCTCTTACTGTTTTTCTAGCCACAGAATGAGCAGTGTCGTGACAAACCATAACGCCTTCCTTATAATGCTATCATTCAAAAAAGGTGGCGATGAGACGGCGAAGCAAAAAAGAATTTACTATGAAGTGGGCGTTTGAGGCCTTTGATCGCGATCCCACTTTTGTGGAAAGACGCATGTTCGGATGCCTAGCAGCTTATGTTCAGGGCCGCATGGTGATGGTGCTTTCTGAGGATCCGGGAGACAAAAGCTATCGGGGAAAGACGTATTCTTTTGATATTTGGAATGGAATTTTATTTCCCACGGAAAGAGAATTTCATACGCCGCTCATCAAAGAATTTCCAGGTCTTGTGCCGCATCCTGTTTTGGGTAAGTGGCTTTATCTGCCTGCGATTCATGATGATTTTGAAACGACCGCGCGCGACATGGCTCTTTTGATTGCGCGGCAAGATAAACGTTTTGGTATTGAACCTAAAATTCAAGGCAAGAGGATCCATCCTAGGCCTTCAGTTAAGAAAGGGCAGTCGTGAAAATTAAGAAACCGCTCGTTTCACTTGATATTGAATCCACCGGAGTTTGGATTGAAAAAGATAAAATTATCGAAATTGCCTTGATAAAATTCTCTCCTGATGGAAGTAAACAAACGTACTACAAGCGGATCAATCCCGGAATCGTTATTCCCAAAGTGGTGACCGAACTCACGGGAATTTCCAATGAAGATGTGAAAGAAGCACCTTTTTTCCGCGCTGTAGCAAGTGAAATTCTGACCTTTATCGGCGCCTCAGATTTAGCCGGATTTAATGTCGAAAGATTTGACTTGCCTCTTCTCGAACGGGAGTTTGCAGATGCGGGACTCCAGTTTACCTGGGAGGATCGGAAAATTTATGATGCTCAGAAGGTCTATCACCTGAATGAGAAGCGAGATCTCTCCGCTGCGTATCAATTTTATTGTGATAAGCCACTCGTGGGAGCTCACGGAGCTCTTGCTGACAGTGCTGCGGTCTACGAGATTTTGGAAAAACAAGTTGCCAAGTACGGCGAAGGCTCTGAGGATATTTCGCTTCTGGATAAATTTGAATATCAGTCCCATATTGATTTTTATGACTCGGAAAAAAAATTTGCTTGGTGGAACGGAAAGCTTTATCCCATGTTTGGAAAATACCGCCGCCAGGTTTCGCTGGAGGAGCTTGTGAAAAAAGATCCGGGCTATCTCAAATGGCTCCTTCACTCGGATTTCAATGATGAAATCAAAACGCTGGTGGAGTCTGCTCTCAAAGGCGAATTACCCGTCCGTCAGTAAGGAAAGAGAATCCAGGGATGAAACTCTTGAAAGAAAATATTTTTCCAGGACTGCTGGCTTTTATTTCAGGGCTTGGAGTTTGTCTTGCTGTGAGTGCGATCGGGAATCATCGTGAAGCTTGGGATTCAGGACTTTATTATTCGGCCGGTATTCCCGGAATGTGTGTTCTGATTTTTCTTATTAGCTATTTCTGGTTCAAACGCACCTGGCGATGGACTCTCTGCATGGCGGCAGGACAATTCCTTTCCGGCTTTATCAAAGGAAGCGATCTTTCACTGTGGCCTCTTGCGATGGTTTTTATGACCGTTGTTTCCATCCCTCAGTTCATTGCGGGTTGGATGGCCTCTCGAATCGCCAGCAAGCGGGGGAACCCTCCAGAAAAGGGATAGGTTTTGATTGTCTTCCTAATTCGTGCTATCTTTGATTTATGAGATACACAGCCCTCACCCGCTTCTTGGTATTCTGTTTTCTTTGCAGCAGCCCTTGCCATGCCGAGAATCAAGGCGCTGAAGAGGTTTCTCCTACTTCCGCAACGGCCAAGTCTCTAAGTGCGTTTCATGGTTCCAAAAAAGCTGCTACAACACAGAAAGCCTATGCGATTAAAAATACCGGGGTTACGAAAAATTCGAATGTGGTTCAGTATGATTCGATACCGTCTTTTAAAATGTATCAGGACAATGACCATGACGGAAACTTTGGCGAAAATGAACCTGCCAGAGTGGATCTGGATCGTGACGGAAGACGCGGGGAGCGTGAATCTCAAATCGGAACAGAATTTGTAACGCAACATCAAAAAGTTACTGTCCTCAACAACATGGGTTCTGGGAACAGTCTGTCGGTTTTCAAGGCAGCCGGGCAAACCCAGCGTGACTCTGTTTTTGTTAAAGAAGAGGATAAAAAGAAAATAATTGTCACTGAATCAGCCCAAAGCACTAAAACGCAAGATGCTGCGCTTGTTGAAAAGAAGTCAAAAAAAGAAGACAAACGTAAAGTTCTCGTAGGCTGATGGTGTCGCTTATGTCAGCATGTTTACGATAAGGTTTCGATGAAGCTTCTGGTTAGAAATTTGAACCGTGATATTACGGAAGAAGAGCTCCTCCACATGTTCCAGCCTTTTGGACTTATCCGGTCCTGTCAACTTGTGATGGATGAAGCTACAGGGCAATCAAAGGGTTTTGGATTTTTAGATATGCCGAATGAGGTTGAAGGCGAAAAAGCCATTGCAGCTTTGAATGGCAAGGTGATTCAAGGGACAAAAATCCGCGTGAAAAGGCGCCGGCCTGATCTTGATTGGTAATTGCTAAATGAAATCCTCCCTTCTTCCTCAAATGATCTACGGAACTGCCTGGAAAGAATCGAACACTTTCGCACTTGTCCTTCAAGCATTTCGCGCTGGCTTTCGTGCGATTGATACTGCCAATCAAAAAAAACATTACCAAGAAGATCTTGTTGGGCAAGCTCTTTTGGAGCTCAAACAACAGGGGATATCTCGAGACGATCTTTTTTTGCAGAGTAAGTATACTTATCAAGACAGTCAAGACCACCGGCTTCCTTATAATCCCAAAGATGATTTTAGAATTCAGGTTCGGGATTCCTTTGAAAGTTCGCTCAAAAATCTCCACACGGATTATTTGGATTCATTTTTGCTTCATGGCCCGAGTGCTTATGAGGGGCTGACGGATCATGATTGGGAAGTTTGGAGTGCTATCGAAGATTTAAAAAAATCCGGGCAAGTCAAGAGAATAGGTGTCAGTAACGCGAGTGTGCATCAATTAAGGGAGCTTTGTAAAAAGGCAACAATCAAACCAGAATTTGTCCAGAATCGATGTTTTGCTGTGCGCGGATGGGACGAGCACGTTCGCGAATATTGCAGGTCAAACCAAATTATTTACCAGGGTTTTTCTTTACTCACGGCCAATCGACAGGTTGTCGTTCATCCCGTTGTTTTAGAAATGGCCCGGAGATTATCCGTAACTGCAGCGCAAGTAATTTTCCGATTTGCAAGAGCAATTGGAATTTTGCCTTTGACGGGTACGACCGATCCTTTGCACATGAAGCAAGATCTAGAAGCCATTTTAAAAATTTGATGATAAAAGATGAGCCGATGAAAGACATCTTGCTAACG
>CAZOOM010000079.1:11227-13280 GCA_964581425.1 uncultured bacterium
CCATTTTAAAAATTTGATGATAAAAGATGAGCCGATGAAAGACATCTTGCTAACGCCTTCTCAAACCGAGGCCTTTTGTGATCTTATCGAAGGCCGTGAAAATATTTTCCTGACTGGCGGGCCAGGTACTGGAAAAAGTTTTTTGATCCAAAAATTTCTGGAAGATTCTGCGGAGGATATCCCTGTAGTTGCAAGCACCGGAGCAGCAGCCATCTTGATTGGCGGACGGACTTTCCATAGTTTCTTTGGCCTTGGAATCATGCAAGGCAGCATCGAGATGGTGGTTCAGCAGGCGGTAAAGAATAAGCGCGTCAAAAAAAGAATTAAAGACACAAAAACGCTGGTGATTGATGAAGTCTCGATGCTTTCCGCGTCCACGTTGGATGCAGCTGAACAAATTTCTCGTACCATTAAAAAATCGCACGCCCCCTGGGGCGGAATCCGGATCATTGCAGTCGGTGATTTTGCTCAACTTCCTCCGATCACACGGGAAAAGAAAAAAGAATGGTGTTTTTTATCAAAAACTTGGCAGCATTCCCGGTTTAAAAAAGTAATCTTGCGTGAGGTCAAGCGCACAAACGATGCGGAATTTTTGGAAGTGCTTGAAGATATTCGGTGGGGAAGGTCGTCAGAAAGAGTGCATCAATTTTTAAATCAAAGACTTCTTTCTTCGGATGATGTCATCAGCAATGTGCCGCACGTTTTTCCGCGTCGCGCTCAAACCGATGCTTTTAACCGTGCTCGACTTAGCGAAATCGAGTCTGAGTCTCGCTTTTATCCTACGGATTATGGCGGTAAAGATATTTACATCGAAAGGTTGAAACGCGACGCGCCGATCCCTGAAATTCTAGAACTCAAAAAAGGGGCCATGGTCATGCTGCGGATGAATGATCCAAAACAGCGTTACGTGAACGGGACGGTGGGAACCATAGAGGAATTAGAAGAAGAGCAGCTACTCATTCGAGTGGGCCGGCAACTTTTCGAAATTGAGCCCTTTACTTTTACTGTTCTCGATGACGAGGGTGAAGAAGCGGCTTTTGCTTCCAATTTTCCTGTGACGCTTGCTTACGCGAGTACTATCCACAAAGTGCAGGGAACCACACTGGAACGATGTCACATCAGTCTTCGCGGATTGTGGGAACCTGGGCAAGCCTATGTGGCTCTTAGCCGCGCACGCAGCGGAGACGGGATTACTCTGATTGATTGGGACGAGAGCTCCATACTTGCTGATGCTGCGGTCCAAGAATTTTATGAAAAAACCTAGGTTTGTTTAAAGTATATGGAGTGAATGGCGATCGGTATAGAGCCTACAAAGAAGTTTCATTGTCTGAATTTTTATTTGTTTTGCCTTTCACAGTTTAGTATTTAAAAATCCTCGTCGATAAATATCAAAACCCTCTCCGCTTTTATGTTTAGAGCTTATAGCAATTTAAAAGGATGCTCATGACCTGCAAATTCAAATCTTTCAAATTTATTCGTTGTTTTGTCATATTTTTTTTGGGAGTTTGTTTGAACTTAGTTACTCCCATGATTTGTTCTGCTGCGGAAAGCTCAAAGACGATTTATTCTCCTCAGCAAATGTATCCTACCAATAAACTGAATGCAGAGAGTATTGTTGGTTTTACGCTGCCGCAGTGGGGAAAGGTTTATCGATATATCACAGCTGACCGGTTTGATGTGGTCTCCTTTCTTGATCCGAAAACAAAAACTTCTTTATTCCTTTTTGTCGCTCAAAAGAATGAAAAACGGGAAGACTTTCAATCCATGCTGACTCAGTTAGAAGATCAAGACAAAAAGGATTTTCCAGCGGGTCAAAGAAGGCTTGTTTGGACGCGCCTCGTTCCTGTGAATAAAAAAGAAACCACCTTAAACATTAAAGATCGCACAATTTCAGCCAAGGAAATCATCATCTTCGACAAGTATCCTGGGATCTATGCGGAATTTGAGCTTCATGAAAGAGCACTAACGCTTTTTGGTTTTGGCGGGAAATTTCAAATACAGGAAGCGATTGATTTTTTAAATGAACTGATGAAATCTCAGCTGAATCCAGGAT
>CAZOOM010000080.1:0-3438 GCA_964581425.1 uncultured bacterium
ATCACGGTGTCAAAAAAATGGGAAGAAAACATCCGTGACGCCATCCGCTTTTATGAAATCTCGAAGGAGCGTGATCAGGCCATTGAACAGACATTTATGCGTTATGGTCCACAGACCACAGTCAATAGTCCACAGAATAGTAGCCGTTTTCTTGTGGCTCGTCGACTATGGACCGTGGACAATCAACTTTCAATCCTTGTGTTTGGCGGATTTCACAAAAACAATATCAAAGCAATCCTGGAACGAAATGGCTATTCCTACGTCATCATTACACCCAAAATATCTCAGACCGATCTGAAGCACCAAGAAATTTACCAGCGTCAGATGTCGCTTGGCCCAAACTATTTTGGATTTCCCAGCCTTTTACCCAAAGCATCACGATTGGCAAGCATGCCTTATCAACTTGGCCGAACCCCGCAAGGGAAACGTGTCGCAGAAGCTGAACTTCGCATCATCGAAAAAACCGTTGAAGCAAATCCCAATTTAGAACCAGCGCTTCTCAACCGCTTGATCATTGAAAAACTGTCCTCGCTTCCTTACTCCGAGATCCAGACTAAACCCAGCGTTTTGAAAAGGAACACCAATAATAGAGACGAAGTTCGCGCAGATCAAGCCTATAACCTAAGGTTTCAGATGAGAGAGGAGGGCAGTTTTATTTATCTTCAGATCATGCATCACCAATATCGATTTGAAAAACAGTATTTAGATGAGATCGTGAGGGGCGGTTTGCGCGATTTTCATCTCGAAGAACTAAGAGGTGGAAACTGGCAGGTGCTTCAATATTTAACCGAGCATCTTTATTACAGCTACCTCATTAATTTTTTAATGCTTGCTCTTCATGAACTCCGCACAAAAAATTATTTCTCTTTTCCCAATCACCTATCCCCGAACGCTTCCCCCGTCACCATCCATCTGAAATTAAAAGATCGTGGGTTTTATACAAAATATTTGGATGCCCCGGTCGATGTGAACGTAAAAACCTGGCAAATCAAAAGAACAAAAGATTACTGGGTAAGTTTGGATACTCCACCTGAAGAAGTAAGAAAATCAGTTAAAATTTTAGCCTTTGCGCCCCTCATTTTTGAAGCCAAAGATGAGCGGTCACGCAATGAAGCGCTGCACTATTACCATGGCACGACTCCGCAAGAAAGTCTTCGGTGGGCCATCGCAGAGTACCCTCATCTTCCCCGCACCGAGATGCGAACAAATCCTGAGAAGTGGGACAAAGAAACGTTATTTGACCAAATTTTACTTCTTAGGGATCAACTGAATGATTACAAAACTTTTCCTTTGCTTTCTCCAAAAGCTCGCGAAATTGCAGACGGCGATGGGATAGCTGCTACCTGGGAAATCGTCACGCTGCTTCTGGAAGAGGCAAACTCTGGCCGGCTAGGAACTCAAATTGAGGATCAAACTTTAAACAGTCTGCAGGATGCGCTTGAGTGTGTGCAAGGATCCGAGATCACAGTCCGAGATTGGAACAATCAAAACCGAACCGTCGCTGAAATCTTAAAGGACATCATCCGCATCACTACATCGCTTCAGACCAAGCTTGATCAAAATCCCCGCGCTGAGGTTCGTAAAAATTCAAAACCTTTACCTGTCTTAGATCCGGCTGGCAAGCGGGCTGAAGTAAGGGCCAAATTATTTTTTACTCGTGTTGGATCTCTATCCCCTTATCAACAAGCAGAACTCATTTTAGCGGACCTACAAAGTTATATTCAACATCATGGACAAGCAATCGCATCTGAACTCGGTTCTCGCCCGGGTACAGCACCGGGTTCTTTGCGGCAGGAACTTGATTATGGTTTTTTTCTTGAGCTCCATAAAAATTCAGAACCTGCTTCTCCCGCTGAGCCCATGTCAGTTCTCCTTACAAAACAGCTAACAGAAGTTACGATTCAAATGGGTGATCAACCTCCTGACCGAAAACCGTTAACCATAGAAGGTTTGGTTCTAAAAGATGATGCGGATCGCGGCGTCGTCAATCTCGATAAATTGGGCATTAAAATTCAATTGGATTTACCAGGAGGTAGAAAAGCCTCCCTATCGATTCCCTTGGTTAACTACATCCAGAGGAAGCTTGTCGAGTATTTGGGCGACCAATTTACCGTTCTGATGTGCAAAAAAATGCTGGAGGAGATGATCAGAAATTTTGAAATCAGTTCAGCCTTGGATGCTGCGGGGCATCGGATGGCCGACCCAATTAAAGCAAGTGTGAGTTACCTTGTCACAGACACGCCGAAGGGTAACCCAATTTTGAGCTTTGTCCGCTCACAGATCAATCAAAAGAAGCTCAAAACTGCGACCCCTGCATTATCTTTTCATTTGCATCCTGCAGACACAACAATCGAAGCAAGTGATGGGGATCTGAATAGACTGCGGATGAAGTTAGAGCGTAATCAAAATGGAACTGTAGTAGCCTCCGAAGTCATTTTTATGCAATCTAAGAGAAGGCGCGGATGGTTTAAAGCACGCGCACATGTGATGATGGAAGTAAACGGGAAGCATTTTCTTTTCTGGCAAGATTTTGATTTTGGGAAAGTTTCCTCGGATCCTTTTGATTCAACCTATGAAATAAAAAAAAGAGGAGAAATCCAGCATCAAGAGTTGGATTTGAAATATCCTTCTCCACAAGGTCCCCGAGCCGAGATGCGTAGTGAACCCGGCACTTCCGGAAGGGGTACCAACAATCTTGCCGCTTTTTCAAGTCCGAGTCCCTTTTCCAAAACCAATTTGCATTCCGTTCAAAACTCGCGTTCGGAAGTGCGCGCTAAAGTAGCAACGATAAAAAGAAAGACATTAGTTTCTTTGGATAATTTTATGGAAAGGGCAATGTTTAAAAACTTGAGAGAGTTACACGCGCACTCCAATGAAAACCAACAACTTAGGGAATGGAATAAAAGACGTCGGGTGGTTAAACAGGCAGGTTTACTAGCCCAAAACAATATGCATTTTCGAGGCATGCGTGTTGATCCCACAACTCTGAAAATAATATTGCGAGAAGGGTTAAAGGGCCAGGATTCAACCCATGGGGATATTCAATCTACCGAGGATCCGGTTCACGCGTTATCTTTCGCTTTTTATCCCAATCCTCAGAGGAAACAAATCGGCAATCGCCTGGTGGTTCCAACAAAGGATTTTCTGTGTGTCGTTCTCGAATGGAAGAAAACCAAAGAAGACGAAAAAGGATTCCGATTGGATCTTCCCGCCCAAAATTTAAAGCACGTGTGGGTTTATGACAAGTCCACCCAAAGGCTGGTTGATGTCATCAATATGATGATGGAAAATGACAACCCACGCGCCGGCACCTCTTCCCGCGCAGAGGCTCGTATCAAAAACCCCATGCCCATGCAAAAGGTACCAGGTCACTTATCTGACCTGGTACCTTCTGGTTCTCGAGCGGAGGGACGCAGTCAACCCGGCACTTCGGCGCAG
>CAZOOM010000080.1:3538-13206 GCA_964581425.1 uncultured bacterium
GCGCTGATCAAGGCTTTGGGAGCCCCCGCGATCACGCGATGGACAATGATCATTGATGGGCAGAATATTCCGATCACAAAA
This sequence comes from uncultured bacterium, assembly GCA_964581425.1. Lineage (GTDB taxonomy): Bacteria > Omnitrophota > Omnitrophia > Omnitrophales > Aquincolibacteriaceae > CAZOOM01. Next base: position 3,620 of record CAZOOM010000080.1, read on the forward strand.
TCAGCAGAGTTCGTGCGCGTAGGAGATTTTTTTGTAGTCTCTGCGCTTTATCAAGGAGAACCCGTCGTTTCCTTGAAGCACTTCCCTGCTCTTGAAGAAGCAAAACATTTTTCAGCTTTAAAACGCCAACTCACTCGTGATGGTTTTCTGGATGCAAGCGGACGAATCCATCGAAAAAAAGTGCGAGCTTTAAAAACGTCTTCCGAATTATCTCCTGAGTACCGCGAGATTGATCAAGGTTTAAGCCAAGAACAACTTTTTCACGATCTCAAAAAATTCTCATTTTCTATTTCTGCTGATATCCAAAAAGATCCCCGCGTGATTTGGTTGAACGATACACGTTTTTTTACAGATTCGATTTACGGCAATCAAACCCTGGGAATCATGGCCGCTATGATGCATCATCAAGACAAAATAAAAGGCACGACTCATATTGGTTTTGGATCAGGTTCCGGAGTCCTGGAAATCCTGGCTCTCAAACTCGGAGCCGTCGATATTCTTCCCATTGAAAGAGAAACTGCCCGCGTGATTAAAACCAATCTTGATCTCAATCAGTTATCACGATTCAAAAACAAAATTCAAACCGATGATATCAACCACTTGGGTTTTCTCGATATTCAAGGACCCGTGACTTTCAACGTCAATTTACCAGGATTTGGCACCATGAATTTTCGGGGGGAATCCACGACCGAATTCGCCAATATTTTGTTTTATGTCGCAAGACAAGCGCGGCTTGGGTTTTACGGTGGGGGTGCTGAAAAAACTCAGGCAGGAGCTCTTGATCCGGAAATTTCACAAGGCTTCCAGGATTATTCCATTCGAGTGCGCCCGATCAGTTTAGGCGTTCAAAATGAATCGGTTTGGATCGCAGACCGTTTTCCTGTAGCCACTCGATTAGAGCCGGTAATTTTTCCAAAAAAATTGCGCGCTGAAAACAGTGCTAAACAACTCATAGCAAATGATGGAAGCGTGATCCAAATATCGGGCATTCGCGCCATTCGTGTGCGATCCGACGATCAACACACCATCACCATCAAAGTTTCTGATTGGGGAAATCTCAAAAAAGTGCTCGCTCAGTATCCAGAAATAAAAACTTTCATGATCGAGTATGAAACCGATTCTATCATTCCATCTTCTCGCCCAATTCAAAGAGGTCGAACCAGTAAGCGACTTCGATTAAGTGCGCTTCCAACTGAGCTTCGTGGCAAAATCATTCGAACGGTCAAATTTAGCAATTTCGGGATCGCTGTCGAAAAGCAGTTTGATAAGAAACCGGAGGAAGTGGTAAGAATTCTGCGTGAAGATTACGGATGGAATTCTTACAACGGATTTGTTGAAGTCACATACGGTCCTACAATTCAGAAGCGGGCTGAGATGCGAGGGGAGGAAAATCAATCTAACAATTTTTCAGGAAATTACAAACCCACTTTGGATTCAAGCGAGGTAATGCGAGATTCATGGTTGGGAATGATGATGCGAACAACATCTTTTAACCCACGCACCTCATTTTCTACCGCCAAGAGACGCTCTTCAACTGCAGATAATCGCTCAGGAAGCGGAGCAACGGCTTCTGCAACCGTTCGAAATTCTCCGCGCAAATCTTCAACCAGCGCGGCAACTTCTCCATTCGTAAATCCGTGGTCAGATCTTGGATCATCTTTTCGCATATTCATTCTCCAGTGGGCGGGTAAATTAGCAGACTTGTGGAGTAATGTCAATATGTATTTAAATATATATTTATTTAATTATTTTACATATAAACTCCTCCTGTCTCCCTCCCTATTTCATAAGAATTCACACGCGCTACGAGCTGAGGAAAGAGCTGAAAAAGCCGAACGGGTTATACAACTCATAGACATCCTTAATAGAAACTTAAATCTGATTCAAGGATCATTTTCTCCAGATGGAATTCATACCTATCAGTATCACGATAAAGTAGCCTTGTTATTTAGACGAGGGCGACCCAACCCCAGCGCCATTCGCGCGCTTAAGAATGAGGATCTAAATCGCATCATGAAAATCTTAGAAGATATTATTCAGGATAGAATTCGCTTAGGTAAATTAAGTGACATGAGAAATCATCACCGTGGCGATGAAGAGGCCCTGCGCTACTTAGCTGGAAAACTGCATTTACAAATACCCGCGTTGGAGGATGGCCCCGACAGCGTCCCGGCCTACGAAAATCCTTATTTTGAATCAACAGCAGTCACAAGGTCTCTCGCCACTGAGGACGACTATTTCGATGGTCGTCTAATGCAGGAACTTGAAGCCAAAATCAGTGCGGCTCGAGCCTCACATCGCAAACTCAAAATGTTAGTGATCGGTGCCGGCGCCGGCACAGCTGTTTATGAACTCATAAAAGAATACGGAGACGTTCTGGAACTTACAGCCATTAACAAAGAAGCCATTCACGTTTTTTTTCAAGATTTAAAAGCGTCTTTGACTCATCGATATCCAACCATCACGGATGACGAAGTTGAAGCCTTTCAGCGCCAATTGGCCACTTCCGTTCGAATCGCCGACGTTAATTCAGGGCTGCCCGATGATCCTAACGCTTCCTTTGATCTTATTCTTGTCAGCTGTGCCACTCTTAAATACATCCGTGAAAAACATTTGCTTCTCAGTGAAATAAAGAAAAAACTTAGAAAAAACGGCGTTGGCTTTATTAGCACGATGAACATAACCGGAGCAGCTTGGGGATTTCAAATCAGTAATCTGAAAAATTCTGAGTTTTTTGATTCGGTCAATCACCATGAAGGCCTCACTGAATACGAGCTGATCGATTTTGAAATCCCCCTGGGTGATCATGGTTTTTTACCTATCTTGCAAGCGGGAGAAAGCTTAATCATTAGAAATACCAACCCTGAAGCCGCGTTTCCTCCCTTAACCCCGATCCACACAAAAGAAATTGTTGAAAAAAAATATGGCAGGTCCGTACCCACAAGTTACCATGTCCTTTATGAACCTAGCTCCCGGAAGGAGACAAGAATTTTTCGAAATACTGCTTTTTTTCCTCATCACAAAGAAAATGAAAACGCTGCAAGGAGCGGATTTCGTCTCTACAATTCTGAAGAGCAGGTTTCGTCAAATGACCCGCTCAAGCGCGCGGAGAAAAGGACGCGTGAAGAAATTCTAAGCGTGTTCACTCATCCCTCGCCTATCCGAAATCCACGCTTACAAAAGTTAGCGCAAATGCCTCCTCATGTACCCGGAAATCCTAAAGTGATTCGTGCACTAAAACTTGATCCAACTCCCGTCGATCAAGGTCTGCTTTCGCCGCTCTTGCTTGGTTTTTTTACTTCGATTCGAAAACAAATTCATCCGGAAAGCTTCACAAAATCAAGCCTCGGCAAAAAAGGGCTTTCCATTGGAGGTGGGGCCGATATTACTACGCTAGTTCACGGCCTTGGCGTCCAACAAGCGGACATTCTTGATCCAACGCAAGTTTCCTCCAGCAAGTTTGAACAAGCCCTGGCAAATTGGGACACCATTGAAAATTCTGAAGGAATGGCGCAGTACCTTACTGAAAAATTTGAGCAAGGAAGTTCTTCTTCTAAACCCGACCATTCCCAAAATTTTGAAATCCGCCTTGTCACTGAGCTGAAATTAATAGGCGTTTCAAAAGAATCCATCCGATGGGAAATGCAGGGGGAGGAATTTTCGCTCCATTTTGGATGGAGCCCAAGCGGAAAAGCGGAGGACACGCTTGATTTTGATTACACATGGATCCAAGGCAGAGCTGAAGATGCGAGCAAGTACGGATCGGATTATGACTTTGTTCTAATCAAAGCCGGTTATGAAATCAATCGCAATCTAGAATCCCTACTTCCATTGCTGATTCCTAAAATGCGGCCTAAGGCTTACTTGCTGACTGATGATATCTGGGCTTCACTTCAAGGGGCAACTGGACTCATAAAAAAAATGGTGAGCCCCCTGCCCGATTCGATCGATAACCGACTTACGGCAGTAAGACTTTCAGACGAAGCAGAAGATTATCGGCAGGCCGTAGCCGCAAAACTTCATCACACTTATCCCGATGCCAGTCTGGAACATCTTCTTTACGGCTGGGCACTTAATCTTTATCAGCGCTCCGAGTTGCGGAAGATGTCGCACAAAGATTTTTTGATATGGTCTCAAAGAATGAAAGCCCTCGCGCGACGACAGGATAGAAAGTATCCACCAACTTCCGATCCACTTCAAAGTGAACACTGGGAAGCAATCGAAGTGCCGTCTTTTATTCAAATGCTAGCTCAGGGAACTTCCCGTGCACCGGTTATTTTAAAAATGCGCAAGGATATTTGGAGACAACTTAAATTTGCAGCACGTGGACAAATTCTCAGTACCGTTTCGTGGCCCGCGGAACTGGAAAAAGATACTAAGGTTGAAGGTAGATCGTTAACGGTTTCTTTTTCTCGAGAGGAAGTTCTCAATGGACAAAGAGTCCGCAAAGTTGAAATGAAAGGCAATGGATTTCTCAATGAGAAAGGACTTCCGAGTCCGCCGATGATGAACCGCCACACAGGGTTTGGCACTCGGCTCATCGTTCCGGATACCGATCGCTTCGGACGCTTCGTGATTCAAGTTAAAGCGGCGATGCCCAAGGGCGGGATGTCGCTCAAAAATGCTCAAAATGAATCGCGTATTTTATTGAAACGTGAAGCCCTAGGGCTCAGTTCCAACACGCTGCTGGGTTATGGTGAACGAAGAAGGGATCCTTACCGCTTTCGAGAAGAAGCGACGGGAATGGTGCTGCGCGGCGTCCCGAAATCCAATCGGCAGCGGATGGACCAAGAAATCATAGCGGTTTATGACGCAGTGATACACACAATTAATACTTTGCAGCCAGGTTATGCTCAATTTTCTGACACAGCCAGACAAGATAGCTGGCAGCGTCTTGCACGCCAGCAAGATCAAGATTTTATTCTTCATTGGATCCAAGAGGCTGTTTCAAATCACGCTGACCATCAAAAACTCAAATTGGCGCTGCAAACTGCTCTGGACTCAATTCGGCAAATGGTGGAAGTGTACGCCCTCGCGCTTCGTACTGATCATGATCTCGGATTTCTTCACAATAGTCCGCACCTCAATAATGTTTTTTATGATGAGCTCATTCCGGAAATCGGCGATCATGAAGCCACGCGCGAAAAATCCGGAATGAGTTGGGATGAAGCCGTGAACCGCCAAATTATGGATATTGAAACTGCGCATCATTCACTCGCTTCTCATCCGGAATTTATTCGTTTGAGGGCATGGTTCCGACTGATTTATGGGGAGGACCTTCTTGATCATTTCTTTGCGGCTTATTTTTATGACAAGGCAGAACATCCTGACTGGCCGGAATGGAATCAATTTACGCCTGAAATGCTGAGTGCCTACTATCTCAGTCCTGAATCGCTGCAAATACCACCTTCTCAAAGTGAATCACCCGTCGTCAAACTTTTTGGAAAAATTGTGGGCGATCTTCCCAAGCTCGATCCTGAAACTAATATTTCAGCACCGCTGCCCGCTCTGGTCAAGTTAACGGCCGAGGATTTTGAAAGTCATGCGCGATTTATGGTGCTTCATCAGGCTTTTGGCTTTGATCCTTATCACGTTGCTTTACAGCCTAAGGCCGAAGTGAATTTAAGTGTGATGCAGCCAGATCAAGCGGAAAATTTATCGTTGAATCCCGAACTGGTTTTCTTTTATTTGCAAACGGCGGGGCCGAAAGGAGAAGAGCCTGGCTTTTACGCGCTTCATCGGAATCATGATGAAGCTAAGGCGCTTGAGGCTGTCTGGCAAATAAGACTTCAGCGTGAAGAACTCGTGCTGCCTGACACCACACCTCTTGTCAAATCTCCATCCGCTTCAGAGAATGGGCATCCTACACCCGTGACCCCGCAGCATTCCAAATCCGATATCCCCGTCGAATTACCCAATACTTTTCTGCTCAGCACTCCGGATGGCGCTCTTTTTAAATGTTCCTTTCACTCAATAAAGCCAGGCCGAAAGAATCCTAAAAAAAATTATAGGGCCATTTATCGGGTGCAAGATACGAAGATCAATTTGCATCAGCACAAACGAAATGGGGTTTCGGTTGCGGAGATTACCGCGCAAGCTTTTTTTAGTCGAAAGAAACCTTCTTATCAACTTGAAATCGAAATCGATCGCGCAACACATCAATTGCAATTGTGGCATTTGACATCAAATCTCTGGGCATGGTTGCCCGTGTCAGACCGCGCCCGTCAGATGGTCGACCTTGCTTTGCAGCCGATCCAAGGACAAATGCTTGTTCCGCCGCATTTAAGAGCGCGTCAAATTTCATCCAAAGGATCACGTCCCGTTTTGTGGGATCCTATTCCCTCGCAAACTTTGATGATTACTTATGATTCCCCACCGGATTCTCAACCCCGCTCCGAGGCCGGTAGCAATAAATCTTTACGGGCCGAAACCCGTTCATCATTTACTCCTGTCGGAGCTTCGCCTCCCATAGTGACCGTCACTAATAGTGACCGTCGCCAAAAGGGACACCCCGCACATTCTTCTTCCCGTTCTGAAATGCGTAGCGATGAGCCACTGCCTTCAAATCCTGTGTTCCAAAAAATTCTTTCAGACTACGGACTTGGAACTTTCCAAAAGTCAGGACGTATGATCGGTGGATATAAAAACACAGGCTATTGGGTTCAATCCTCCAAAGGAGAGTTTTTCATCAAATGGATCCGAAATGTGACGCAACCCACCGAGGAGTTGTCTCGAAAAGAAGCTGCTATCAACTCTTTTGTAAATCAAGAAGCTGAGCAAAGAGGCTACGCCTGGCGAATTCCACGATTGATCACCAAGGCAGATGGCAAGGCCTATATTGAAGCAGACGGACGCCCTTACATGATTTATCAATATGCTGCGGGTGATTTTGCAGTTTGGGGAGAACAAATGGGTGTTCGCCTTCAGCCCACCATGAAAATGCTGGCAGAACTACACGCTGTTCTCAAAAATTATCAGGGCGATTCGGTTGGCCATGAACCTCCAGATGTGGCTGATGATCTCCATCAGAAAACACGTGCCTTTGAAAGTTTACGGGACCGACTTTCAGAAGGACCCACATCGGCGCCTTGGGTAACGAGTTTTAAAGCGATTGCGCAGGATTATGTGGCGACTCTTCAAAAAATATCGAGCGAGTTTCCACGCGCAAACTACGCGCGCTTGCCTCGACAGTTTATTCACGGCGACTTTGCTCCCATTCAAATCATGTATGCCCAGGATGGATTTGACCCGCGTTTCGTGGTGGATTGGGAAAACGCCATTCGGGATTTACGCGTGGTCGATTTTGTCCGCGGCATTGTGTCTTTGGGATGGCCCGTTTCCGATGAAAATCTTGTGGATGCAGTGGCTCGATATCAAATAGAAGCGGAAAAAATCGGGACACGCCTTTTGGATGAGGAAATCCATTTGGTCCCTTACTTTAATCTCCTTCATCATTTGCGAATGAGTGAAAAATTACTGCGCGCGGATCCTAACAACCCTGATCTCAAAATGAATTTTGAAATAGACCGGGCCAGGGATTTGATCAGTCTTGAAAAAATAAACCGTCAGGATTTTTTAAATCGAGTGAAGTCTCGCGAAGCACAGCTAAGAGAAGTGACGCACAAACCCCCTGCTCTAGCGGCATCCCCCTCAGTGAATCTTCTGCCGATTTTTAAAGCGAACCTTTTTCACGGCTCCAATCAGCAAGGCTTCCAGGTCCGCCGGATTTCAGAAGATCAGGCCGCATCGCCCGAAATACAAGTGAAGACAGAAGACGGGGGTTTTGGCTGGCTGGTTTTAAAATCCAATGATTCGTTTGATGCCCGGGGATATTCGCAATTTCAGATACGTCTTAACACGTCTTCTTTAAAAACTGATCCGGAGATTGTCAATCGCCGGCCTTTTATCAAAGTGGAATTTAAAAAAGACGGGAAAATTTTATTTTCAGCGCGCACACCTTCTATTCAAGAGGGCGACAAGGTCTATGGCATTCCCATTCCAGAGAACCTCGGAGAAATCAATGAAATCACCTTTGTTTTTGAACATGCTCAGAGTTCCCTCCGTGAAATCAAATTTCAGATTAGCGCTATGTCCTTTTCTCCCCGATCCCGTTCCGAGGCGCGTTCTGATTCGGTTCATCAAGGGACTTCTTCGGGTGGTGTAGATAAACACTCGCGCCTGGTTGGCTCGAGTGCCTCTGTGGCCTCACTTGTGGTTCGCCCCAGATCGCACTCAAATCTGGTTGGCTCGAGTGCCTCTGTGGCCTCACTTGTGGTTCGCCCCAAACCCCGCTCCGAGGCCCGTAGAAGTCCGTTGCACGAATCTTCTTTACGGACCGAGATGCGGACGGTTGAGATTTCTGATTCCAATTCAAAAGGAAATTTTTTAATGACTGCAGAAATGTTGACAAACCTGTCCCCTGCGGAAAAAAACGAACTATTTTCAACGCTTTATCTGCACCGGAATGAACTCCGGTTGGTCCTATTTGGTGATCATAAAAAAATTCCGAATGATCCGGCACTGAATGCCATTTTGAAGCTTCCTAATACACGCACTGTTTCTGGAAATTCTTTAGCTGATGCAGAAAAAGCAGCCAGCCCTCAAGGAACCAGGATATTATTTTTAGCGCAAGGTCAAAATTTCCGGTCGGAATCCAATCAAACAAAAGCCGTAAGACTTTCGAATCAACCTGGAGAAATTGAATTCGCACGTCTCCTCTTGGTCAATGGAGGTTTTTTACCTGGAGTGACGGAAAAACATGGAGTGGTTGAAGCACCATCTTCCCTTCTCGCTGAAATTGTCCGCTCTGAACTTCGCTACCGCGTCGTCTCCTACGCTGCATAAACACACCCTGTTTTCTCTCATCACGGAGCTTGAAATATCAGGATATTTGAGCCCTCGGAGAGATATTTATCTCTACAAACGAGGGCTCATCCCGAGTGAGTGGAGCGAATCGAGGGATTTGATTGGAGGGCTGATCGAAATCAACCTTCTGCAGGCCTTTTTTTGGGCATTGCAGGAAACTAAATAAAAAGGAACCTTCAATGCCTAAAATCAAACCAAAACATCTCAAATTCTCCCCTGAAGCAGAAGTCATCGAACAAAAAATCTATTTGATTCGTGGAAGGAAAGTCATGCTCGACAGCGATCTGGCTTTGCTTTACGGAGTCAAAACAAAATCTCTAAATCTTTCCGTGAAACGAAACATGGATCGCTTCCCAGACGACTTCATGTTTCAATTAACACAGGATGAATCCTCTTCTTTGAGGTTTCAAATTGAAACCTCAGTAGCTCTTTAGCCAAATGAAGCAAGCCCAAGACTCTGAACTTCGAAAGCGCTCAAACCACAGGGATGGACACCGGTTTGTGTGGTTTTCGCTCGGCCTCCGCTCCTGCTTTGCATTCCCATCCAAAGCAGGGCTCCGGACGTTTCTCCGTTCAGAGTCTTGGGCATAATCATGAAGCTTTAAATAAAACTTTTTGATCTCTGAAGAAACGTCTCGAGCCGTTCCGTCGATGGAATGGGCGGAACGAGCGAGAGCCGAATGAGACCCGCTCAAACCGGAGTCAATCCCCGCGGCGCGAAT
>CAZOOM010000081.1:0-13067 GCA_964581425.1 uncultured bacterium
GGTCAATTCCCAGAATGCGGTCAAGGAACTGACGCTGAAGCAAATTGCGGGAATTTTTACAGGCAAGATCAACAATTGGTCAGAAGTGGGAGGAGCAGACGCTCCGATCTTACGCTACTGCCGCGAGTCTAATAGTGGAACTTATCTCTTTTTCAAAGAACAAGTTCTTAAAAATGGAGATTACGCGCCTGATTGTCAGACCATGCCTGGAACCAGCGCAGTCGCTAATGCGATTACCAAAGATCCCAATGGCATTGGATATGGCGGAGCCGCTTATTACACTCACAACCCAGCATTGTATATTTTAACAGTCAAGAAAAACGAAAAAACTGAAGGCGTGAATCCTGTTAAAACAGATGGAACGCTTGATTACGAGGCGGCATGGTCCAATCGCTATCCCATCACACGCTACCTTTATATGTACACACCGGTCAAACCCAGGGGGGCTATCAAGGCCTACTTGGATTGGATTCTTGGTCCGGAAGGTCAGAAAGTTGTGGAGGAAGTCGGATATATTCCACTCCAAAAGAAGTAAAATTTAATCATGCCTTGCGGGGAGGTGGTGGGGGCTGCCTCTCCGTGAGGTTCAAAAAGGAAGTGAAGCATGACTGGCGCCACAGTCAAAAATACTTCAGTCACAGGCTTAGGGCCTGAAAAACTCAAAAATTTTCTCAAGCAAAAGCAATCACGTTTGACCGAACGCGTGATTGAAAGATTGATTTTTGCAGCTGGAGTCTCTTCTGTCCTCATTATTAGTCTGATTTTTATCTTTCTCTTCAAAGAAGCCATCCATTTTTTTGCGACTGGAAATCCTTTCCACTTGTTCGGGCAGTGGGTCTACGATGCCTGGGAAGAAAAGAATTTTTTTAAAATGATCTGGCAGCCGGTTTCCGAGCAGCCTAAATATTCCATCATTCCGCTTGTGTGTGGAAGTTTTTTAGTCGCATTTCCCGCAACGATGTTAGCCGGCATTTTCGGCATCGGTTCTGCAATTTATCTTTCTGAAATTGCTTCTCCAAAAATGAGGGAAACTCTTAAACCGACATTGGAGCTTTTAGCTGGAATTCCTTCCGTGGTTCTCGGATTTTTCATGCTCACGGTGGTGGCCTCGGTAGTGCAAAATATTTTTCACACGAAATTCCGCTTGAATGCCTTTGTGGGCTCTCTGGGCGTGGCTTTGGCAACACTTCCTATCATTATTACGATCACTGAAGACGCGCTGCGCGCGGTTCCCAAGGAACTTCGCAATGCTTCGTATGCTTTGGGCGCTACCAGGTGGCAAACCATTATTAACTCTGTGCTACCGGCAGCGGTTTCTGGAATCTCAGCGGCTGTGATTTTAGGATTTGGCCGCGCTTTGGGGGAAACCATGATTGTGGTCATGGCCACAGGAAATGCTTCCATTGTTACGCTCAGTATTTTTTCCAGTGTCCGTACCATGACAGCCACGATTGCTGGCGAACTAGGCGCTGTGGATCAGGGGAGTGAACACTACTACAGCCTCTTTTTAGTGGGTGCTATTTTGTTTACGTTTACTTTTGTTTTAAATCTTATCTCAGAATCGGTCTTAAGCCGCATGCGCGCGAAAATGAGGATGTGATGAACCAAACGCTTCAGCTGACGACATCCGCTGCATTAAAAATCAAGCAGAGAAATCTGCGTGAAAGCTTTCTCACATTTCTTTCAGTGCTTTTTACTTTGATCCCTGTCCTCGTTATTCTCTTCATCTTTTTTCGAATTGGGTCTGCAGGATTGTCTGCAATGACTTGGACCTTTTTGAGTAAGGCCCCGGAATCCGGAATGACGGAAGGCGGAATCTTTCCATGTATTTTTGGTACGCTGGCGGTGACGATCCTGATGATTTTAATGGCGCTTCCCCTTGGGATCGGAGCCGCCGTCTATTTGGTGGAATATGGAGGAAACTCTCGAGGTGTGCGCATCATTCGCGCGGCGGTCAATAATTTAGCAGGAGTTCCTTCCATTGTGTTTGGGCTTTTCGGAGTTGGATTTTTCATCCTCTTTATTGGCCGCGGCATGGACAAGGTCCTTCAAACCGGGCTTTTGATGGGGCAGCCATGCATGCTTTGGGCAGCCGCAACCCTTTCCATTTTGGTTTTACCTGTGATCATTGTTTCCACAGAAGAGGCCTTGAATTCAGTACCTCAAAGTCACCGGGATGCTTCTCTTGCCATGGGAGCCACCAAGTGGCAAACCATTTGGAATGTGGTGCTGCCTCAGGCCAAGGGAGGAATTTTGACAGGTGCTATTTTGTCGGTCAGCCGCGGGGCAGGAGAGACCGCGCCGATTCTTTTCACGGGATGCGCTTATTTTTTACCTCGGCTTCCTATGGTCAAACTTTTCGGATTTCTTCCCATGATCAATCCGTTTGATCAATTTATGGAACTTTCATACCATATCTTCATCATGGCAACGCAATCGACAAATGCAGCGAAAACGCTTCCCATTCAATACGGAACTACTCTTACGCTTCTTTTGCTGACATTTCTTTTTAATTTGACTGCAATTATTGTGCGGATCAGATTCCGCAAAAAAGCTGGCGGGACAGGACATTGAACCAGGGACAGTTCTCTCTTAACTTAAAGGCTGAGATGACGTTAGCAAGAACCGTCCCTGAAAAATGTATGGAGAGGAAAACATGTTATGGAATCAATGCTTGATAAAAAAAGTGAGGAGATGCTCTTGAATACCACCGCGGATTTCTCCAAAAATAAAATCATACCAACGTCCGGAAGTGATTCTTTTTCTCAAAGCCAAATTGGAATTGAATCAAAAAATCTGAGCGTTTTCTACGGAGCTACTCAGGCTCTGAAACAGGTTTCCATGAAGATGCGCCGCAAAGCAGTGACTGCTTTTATTGGTCCCTCGGGCTGCGGGAAATCAACCTTTCTTCGGACCCTTAACCGGATGAATGATCATATTCCAGGAATCCGAATCTCGGGAGAGGTTTTGCTTGAAGGAGTTGACATTTACAAGCCTGAAATTAATGTCGTAGCTTTGAGACGACTCGTGGGAATGGTGTTTCAAAAATCCAATCCCTTTCCGAAGAGCATTTTTGATAATGTGGCTTATGGGCCAAGACTTCACGGCCTGGCTGACCGAAGGGAGCTTGAAGAAATGGTGGAGTCTTCACTCAAAAAAGCAGCGCTCTGGGAGGAAGTTAAGGACCGGTTGGATAAATCAGCACTCGAACTTTCAGGGGGACAGCAGCAGCGACTCTGTATTGCTCGGGCCTTGGCGGTCAATCCCGAGATCATCCTGATGGATGAGCCTGCCTCAGCGCTGGACCCTATCTCAACGGCCAAAATTGAGGAGCTTATACAGGATCTTAAAAAGGAATTTACAATCGTCATCGTAACTCATAACATGCAGCAAGCGGCGCGTGTATCAGACGAAACGGCCTTTTTCCTATTGGGCGAGCTTGTGGAATTTGATAAGACTGAGAAAATTTTTGAAAACCCAACAGATAAAAGAACGGAAGATTATATTACGGGAAGGTTTGGTTAATCATGGAACGCCATTTTGATGAGGAACTCAAAACCCTAAAGGGACAACTTTTACGCATGGCCTCGCTGGCTGAGGAATCGATTGAACATTCCATCCGTGCTTTAGTGGACCGCGATCGTGATCTTGCTGAAAAAGTCATCAACTCAGACGATGCCATTAACATGATCGAAATTGAAATCGATGAAACCTGTCAGCGTCTTCTCGCTCTGCGCCAGCCGATTGCCAAAGATCTTCGCTTGATCACTTCAGCGCTTAAAATTAATAGTGATCTTGAACGCATCGGCGATCTTTCCGTGAACATTGCGGAACGCACGCTTGACCTTTTAGAAGAGCCTCTTCTGAAGCCTTTGATTGATATCCCTCGCATGGCAGAACTTGCTAAGAAAATGGTGCAGGATAGTCTGAACGCTTTTGTGCATCAAGATGCAGAGTTGGCGCGTAATGTTTGCCTTCGTGATGATGAGGTCGATAATTTAAATGATCAAATTTTCCGCGAGCTCGTGACTTACATGATTGAAACGCCTAAAAACATCAAGCGTTCGCTGGATTTGATTCTAATTGGACGCCACCTTGAGCGCATTGCAGATCATGCAACCAATGTGGCTGAAGATGTTTATTATCTGGTCAAGGGGCGCACCATGAAACACCATATTGAAGATAAGACTCACCTGGAGTAATTTGATGACCTCTGGCGAACGCATTTTGGTGATTGAGGACGAAAAAAACATCATCGAGCTTTTGCGATACAATTTGGAAAAAGAAGGTTATCGCGTTCAAGCTATTCTCAAAGGGGATGAGGGGCTTGAAGAAGCGAAGAAGAATCGGCCTGACCTGCTTCTTTTAGATGTCATGCTTCCCGGGATGAATGGTTTTGAAATCTGCCGTGCGCTTCGCCAAAATGAAAAGACCGCGGATCTTCCGATTATCATGTTGACTGCCAAGGCCGAAGAAATCGATCAAGTCCTGGGTTTTGAAATTGGCGCAGATGATTATATTACAAAACCTTTCAGTCCTCGTCAGCTCCTGGCGCGCATCAAAGCGGTTTTGAGACGGGTGAAAGGAATCAGTCAGGGCAAAATGATCCGAGTGGGAGATCTTGAACTGGATCCTGAGCGTTACGTGGTTTCTCTCAAAGGGAAGGAACTTGAATTTACCTCCAAAGAATTTGATCTTTTAAAATGTCTGCTTCAGGCGCGAGGCCGCGTGCTTTCCCGAGAACATCTTCTTGAAACTGTTTGGGGCTATGATCGCTCCATTCAAATCGAAACCCGCACTGTCGATATGCACGTGGGAAATCTACGACGTAAACTCAAAACCGAATCGCATCGTATTGTGACTGTTAAAAATGTAGGGTACCGCTTCGACCTCGAGGATTAATTCTTCATGTTTTCCATCCAAAAAAGTTTTGGTGCTCGGCTCGCTTTGATTTCTGGTTCGGTCTTTATTTGTTTAATTGCAGGGGCTTATTTTTATTCTTCCTCTGCTATTGAAAATCAAGAAATGCTTCGCTTAACGCAATCTCTGAGTACCGAAGCTCATTTTATTGGGCACTTATTGTCGTCAGAAATGCTGATGCCTCAGAATCAAAATAAACTGCTCGATTTGGTGGATGAGTTGTCTAAAGACTCAAGTTCTCGGCTCACCATTATTCTGCCAAATGGAACTGTGATTGCGGATTCGGATGTGGCGAGGGAAAAAATTCATCTTATGGATAATCACTCAAGTCGCTCGGAAGTGCGGGCAGCGATGGAGGGCCGTCAGGGAACTCGAGCTCATTACAGCCAAACCCTCAAGAAAAAAATGTTTTATTTAGCGGTCCCGTATTTTAAAGAGGGGCGAGTCACTGCGATTATCAGGATTGCAATACCGATCAATGATGTGGAGAAAAATTTTTCTACGATCGGACAGCCGCTTTTGATCAGCACTTTGACAGGGATTGTTCTATCGATTCTTTTTAGTTTTCTGCTTTCCCGGTCAGTTTCAAAAAGGATTCGCGTTTTGACGTCCGCCGCTTACCGTTACATGCAAGGTAATCTCGAAACCAAAATCCCTTTAGGATCTCAAGATGAGTTAGAAGCCCTTGCGCGTGCCATGAATCAAATGGCCGCAACCATTCAACTCCGTTTTTCAGATCTTGAGAAGGAGCGGTCTAAATTTGCAGCGGTTCTCTCTCACATGACCGAGGCGGTGATTGCGGTGAACCGAAAGCATGAGATTGTGATCTTTAATCTGAGCGCGGAAAGAATTTTCGGCATCTCTCGTGATAGGGCGTTGGGGAGACCGCTCATCGAAGTTATCAGAAATCAAAAATTAGATGAGATGATGGTAACTGCGGTTAAGGAGCACGGGCTTGTGGCAGAAGATATTGAGTGGATCCAAAATGAGACCAAGATTTTACGCGTGCATGCCATTGGGATTGCTCATGTTGAGGATGAAATTGCGGGGATCCTGGTGATTACAGAAATTACCGAAATTCGGCGGCTTGAGAATATGCGTAAGGAATTTGTTGCGAATGTTTCTCACGAACTTAAGACGCCTCTTACATCCATCTTGGGTTTTGTTGAAACCCTTTTAGCCGGGGCGCTTAAGGAGCCTCAGCATGCTGAAAAATTTCTGAGAAATATTGAAGAGGATGCTCTGCGCTTGAAATCTTTGATCAATGATCTGCTCGATCTTTCAAGAATCGAATCTCATCAGTCTCCTTTAAACATCGAAGAACTCAACTTGTCTGAGGAAATTGAAAAAGCCATTCACAGTTTTCGCGATCGGTTTAAGTCTAAGGGAATTCATTTAGAAAATTTGCTTGAGCGTTCCGAGATGAAAGTCAGAGCAGACGCTCTCCACTTGCATCAGATATTAGTGAATTTGATTGATAATGCCATCAAATTCAATCAACCTGAAGGAAATATTCAAATAAGTGCGGAATCTTCTGATCAAGGGGTAAAGATTTGGGTTAAAGATTCTGGGATTGGAATTCCGGCTCAGGATGTGCCACGAATTTTTGAGCGTTTCTTCCGCGTCGACAAGGCGCGATCCCGTGAAATGGGAGGTACAGGCCTTGGGCTTGCCATCGTGAAACATATTGTGGAAGCGCACGGTGGCTCGGTTTTTTGCGAAAGCGAGTTAGGGATAGGATCAAAATTTGTTTTTACCTTGCCCCAATAGCCCTTTGATCTTTGCTTTTATTTTTCGTTATAACTCATTTGTTTATAATTAGTTACAGATTAACTCTGGTTTAGAATAAAAAAGTTCTTTTTAAGTATTTAGTTCTAACTCAAGCTGCTATAGTAAGTTACATCAAATTGTTATTGACACTCCCTCAATCCTCTGGTAATTTTATCGCATCTTCAATCCTGCCAAGCAGTTAAAACATGCTTGTGCCTTGAGTGAAGATCACCGCGAAGGAGGTGATGGCCCATGACGAAAAAAGACATCGTAATCAAAGTTTCTAATGACACAAATCTTACGCAGATCGATGTTAAAAAAATAGTTCAACGCACACTGGATGTAATTTTAGAAGCCTTGGAACGCGGAGAAACAGTTGAGCTTCGCAATTTCGGAGTTTTTAAAGTGAAAGTGCGTCGTGGTCGTGTTGGGCGCAATCCTCGGACAGGTGAAGAAGTTACAGTTCCGGAGAAGCGCGTCGTTGTATTTAAGGCCGGTTTAGTGTTAAAGCAGAAAGTGAAGTAATTTTTTTCTGGATTTGTTCTTCAGGAGGATGCCATGGCAGTCAAAGGCAAAGTAAAGTGGTTTTCGAATGTTAAAGGATTTGGTTTTTTGCAGTCCGAATCTTCACCTAAAGATATTTTCGTCCACTATAAGTCCATTCAAGGGGAAGGATACAAGACCTTGAAGGATCAAGAAGAGGTGGAGTTTGATCTTGTGGATGGAGATAAGGGGCCTCACGCCGAGAATGTGGTTCGAGTGAATAAAGGCAAGGCGAAAAAAGAAGGCTCTGCAGAATCGTCCAAAGAAGAGAAGCCGGCGAAGAAGAAGTAGACCGGTTGAGCGCTTGCAGATCATTTCTGTTGAGTGAAGCAATCTAATCTGACTCTCTAATTTGTCTCACCCATGAACTCAAAATCGGGATCTCACGGGATTTCCCCAAGACGGCCGCGTCGTTTTTTCTCTCTTGAACCGATTCCTGGTATCGGAGAAGTTCTCACCCTGGGTAAAGAAGAAGCCCACCATTTAAAGAAGACCCTGCGACTTCAGTCCGGAGATGAGTGTCTGGTCACGGATGGTCGAGGCGGGGAAGCGCTTGCAACTGTGGAGCCTTTTCTGGGTAATGACGTTCGTCTTAAAATTAAATCCATGACCCTTCAGCCTCATTCCCATGCTGCAGCGAATCAAACCAGGGTTCGGATGTTTGTTTCCATGCCCCAGCGCGGGAAAATGGACTCCATTGTTGAAAAAGCTCAAGAGCTTGGTGTTGAAGAAATCATTCCCATGGTAAGCGCTTTCAGCGCTTTCAAAATTTCAAAAGATAAGGAGACGAATGTTCTTTCAAGGTGGAGAAGGATTACCCAGGAAGCTTCCAAACAATCAGGTTCTCCAACCTTGACGAAGATTTCTTCTTTCGTAGATTTCCAATCTGCGCTAAACTTAATTGCTCCGGAAGAGCTGGCTCTCTTCTTTCATCCGGGTGAAAAAGCAAGATCCTTTTATGAATGGAGATCTTCTTTTCCGATTTCGAGCGAAACGCCTTTTCGTTTTTGCGGGTGGATAGGTCCAGAAGGCGGATTTAGCGATGAAGAAGCAGCTTTAGCGTTTCAAAAGGGGATGACTCAAATAGAATTAGGCCCCATTCTTTTAAAAGTCGATACTGCTTTTATTGCTACGGTTTCGTTTTTAAATTTTAGTTTTTAAATCGTAGAAAATTTATAAGAGACATGATGCACTTGATCAAGTGGTTCGAATCTTTTTTTAAGGCCCTGACCTTTAACGATAAGTTTAATGGCTTCCACGTCTACGACATGATCTTTCTTCTTTTCCTTCTTATTGGGATGATTTATGGCATAAGAAAAGGTTTTTTACGGGCTATGATGGAGTTTCTTCAGTTTTTAGTGGTCATGTTCTTCACGCTTGATAATTATGAATGGCTGGCTCAGTGGCTCATGACAACTTCTCATAAAATTAAAATTCCTGAGAGTTTAGCCTTAACTGTTTCTTATTTTTTTGTGATGTCTGTGGTTTGGGCTGCGATTATTGTGCTGGATACAACCTTTAGAAAATGGATCCAAAGTAAGACTCAGCCCGCACTTCGTGCAACCGGAGGGGCTTTTTTCGGGATCGCTTATTTTTTCTTTGTGTTTGCTTTAATCTCAACCGGGCTGTCGCTGGTGCCTCAGCCTGATCTGCATCAAATTTTTATTTTAGGAAGTTCCCGCTTTGGGCCTTCGCTCTCAACCGCTGCTCCTGAACTCTACCAAATCGCGTCGCTCAAATTAGGAGCGCTTTTAGCCGCGAAATAAGGACGCCCTCAAGATTATGGGCTACGACGATCAAATCAAAGACCAGGTCCGCTTTGCTAATGATATTGTGGATGTCATTAGTCAAGTTGTGCCTTTGAAGCGCTCCGGAAAAAACTTCAAAGCCTGCTGTCCTTTTCATCAGGAAAAAAGTCCTTCCTTTATGGTGCATCCTGAAAAACAAATCTTCCGATGTTTTGGGTGCGGTGCAGGCGGAGATGTTTTTTCGTTTGTGATGCGTCATGAGAACTTGAATTTTCCCGAAGTGCTGCGCATGCTTGCAGAACGGGCAGGAATTACCTTGCCCGCGCTTTCATCCGCGGAAAGGCGGGACCAATCCAATGAATCAGAGCAGCTTTATGATATCTACCGCGAAGCCGCAAACTATTATCACGCAAATTTTTTACATCCGGCTAAAGGTCGACTGGCACGCGAATATTTCTTTAAGCGCGGATACGACGAAGCGGTTGCCAAAGAGTTTAAAATTGGCTGGTCAGAAGAAGGATGGCAGGGGCTTTTCGAATTCCTGAGCAAAAAAGGATTTCAGGATACGCTGCTCTTGAAGTCCGGACTGGTTCATCGCTCTCCCAAAGGCACTTTGTACGACGCTTTTCGAGCGCGGCTTCTTTTTCCGATTGCAAGTCTTCAAGGAAAAGTCGTGGCTTTCGGCGGAAGAATTTTGGGCCCCTCAAAAGATGGGCCCAAGTATTTAAACTCTCCGGAGTCTTCTATTTTTCACAAACGCCGAGAACTCTTCGGACTTTATCTAGCCAAGAAATTTATTCCTGAAGATCGTTCGCAGATTTTAGTGACCGAAGGTTATTTTGATTTTTTACGTCTATATCACCAGGGTTTTAAAAATGTGGTGGCGACATTAGGAACCGCCCTTACCGATGACCATGTTCAGCTCATCCGCCGCTTTGCGGATGAAGCTGTTGTGATTTACGACGGAGATAAAGCGGGTGAGGCCGCGAGTCTTCGAGGGCTTGAGGTTTTTCTGGAAGGGGATTTAAGTGTCAAACTTGTCAAGATGCCGGAAGGATTTGATCCTGATGATTTGCTTTTAAAAAAAGGTCCGGAAGAGTTTAAGCGGCTTCTTGACCAAGCGCAGGATTTTTTTGATTACAAACTAGGAATCCTTCTTCAAAAACATAATCGTTGGGACACTTTGGGTTTGAAGAAAATCACAGAAGATCTTTTGGAAACCCTTGCCAAGGTCAAGAGTCCGGTGATGATCGATCGTTATTTAAACCGTCTAGCAAGTTCTCTTGGCGTCGAGGCTGTATCGCTGCGCCAGGAACTTCAAAAGATCAAATCAAAAACAGAAAAAAGACCTGCGGCTCCGACGGTTTCTTCGATAAAGGGGGTTGTGGATTCTGCTCCGATCAAAAATGAAATTCTTCTGGTGAGTTTATTAATGGATAGCCGTGAGATTCGTGATCTCTGGATTTCTGAAGTTGATCCTCAAGACTTTAAACATCCGGTATTAAAAAAACTGGTGGAAAATATCCATCGTGTGCATGCTGAGAGACAGGATAAAACGTGGCTTCAATGGATGGATCAGATTGATTCAGAGGAACTGCGCTCAAAAATGGTGACTGCGCTTGATTTTGAAAGCTCCATGGAGGAAAAGAAAAAATCTTTTCAGGATTCTTTTTCTCAGCTTCGAAAATGGAAGCACACGGCGCGGTTGGAGGAGCTTCGAAAAAATATTATTCAGGCGGAACGATCTGGAAGCGAAGAGGCTCTTCAGGCTTACATGGTAGAGTATCAGGAGTTGCTCAAATCAAAGAATGGCATGGGGAACTCATAAATTAGATCGTTAAAGATATCTAAAGTTATATATTGATCGTTTAAGATTGTCGAAAAATTTCTGGTCTGGCCTTCCTGAGAAAAATCGATAAAATACACCGTTTCATCGACACTCGAATCGCGAGAGGAGCCGGACGCGTGAATCAAAAAACTTCCAAGGCAAAACAAGAACCTTCAAAGACGGCGGCTATGAAATTGCAAAATCGTGCAGATCAGTCCAGTAAAAGTTTGGCAGCAAAGGAAAAGGCGGAATCTTTGGTCTCGATTAAAGTTAAAAAAGTATCTTTAAAAAATGCAGTAAAAGGAACGGCCTCAGTTTTAAAAAAATTGACAGACGCCGGCAAAAAAAAGCCGCCCTTAACGGCCAAGGAAATCAACGCACTTTTACCGCAGGATCCTCCCAAGATTTCTAAAACTACCGAAGCCGTGATTCCGTCTGGAAAAAATAAAGCACCTGCGGCCGCGCCTAAGCCTGCCCCTGAAGACGATATTATTCTTGAAGAAGATAAGCCCTACAGTGCAAAAAAAGAACCGGTGGCTGAAGAAGAAGATGCCTCTAGCGGCGGCGGAATTGAAGAATATGGCCGCTCGCGCATGGATGATCCGGTTCGCATGTATTTGCGTCAGATGGGGCAAATTCCACTGCTGACCCGCCAAGAAGAAATTGCGATCGCGAAAAAAATTGAAGATTGCGAAAGCGAACTCAAGCGAGCTGTGTATGAGGCCAAGGCTTCGCGATATGAAGTGCTGGAACTCGCTCGCAAGATTGTCAACGATGAAGTCAATCTCGAATCGATCATTGATGAAGATCAGGAAACCACGATTCTTCAGATTAAACGCAAGCTGAAAAAACTCATCGGACGTTTGCGCGCCTCACGAAAATCCGCCAACCTAGTCGATCTTCTGATGCAGTTCAATCTCAATATCGGGATTGTTGAAAAAATCCTTTCCAATTTGCGCGCGAAAATGGCGCAAGTGAAAAGCAATCGTGAAGAAGCGAACCGTTTAAAAGCCCGCGGTAAAAATCAAGCCGCAGTGACGCAGCTGGCTAAAGCCAATCAACAAATTTTGCGCGAGCTTGGTGAGAGTGAAAAGAAAATCCAAGAACATTTCAACATCATTAACCGTCGTGAGCGCGAACTCACACGAGCTAAAAAAGCGCTGGTCGCAGCCAACCTTCGCTTGGTGGTCAGTATTGCCAAAAAATATACGAACCGAGGACTCTCCTTTTTAGATCTTATCCAAGAGGGGAACATCGGATTAATGAAGGCCGTAGACAAGTTCGAGTACAAACGCGGTTATAAATTTTCAACTTATGCCACTTGGTGGATTAGGCAAGCCATTACGCGTTCCATTGCAGACCAGGCGCGAACCATCCGTATTCCGGTCCACATGATTGAAACCATTAACAAGTTTTATCGTGCGTCCCGGCACCTTGTTCAGGAAACTGGGCGCGAGCCAACGCCTGAAGAAGTGGCGCATGTGATGAAGATGCCGGTTGAAAAGGTGAAAGGGATTTTGAAAATTGCCCAAGAACCTATCAGCTTGCAGACGCCGATTGGCGAAGACGGGGATACGACCTTTGGAGATTTCATTGAAGATAAGTCAGCGGTTTCTCCTGCAAATGCCACAGCGTACAGCATGCTCAAGGAGCAGATGGATGATGTTCTGATGACGCTTACTGAGCGCGAAGAAAAAGTGCTTCGCCTGCGGTTTGGCATCGGGGACGGCTATCCAAGAACACTTGAAGAAGTCGGCCAGATTTTTAATGTGACGCGTGAGCGTGTTCGTCAGATTGAAGCCAAGGCCCTTCGCAAGCTTCGCCATCCAACGAGATCTCGTAAGCTGGAAAGCTTTATGGATGTTAAGCTCAGCGATTAAGATTATTTTTTTTGCCTGGCTCAGAATTTGAGCCAGGCTTTTTTTTTGTTCAAACCAAACTTCAGGACTGTTTTAAAATTAGTACCGCGTTCCAATTGATATTATGGGTTTGCGGTACTGTACCGTTAACCCATACGGCATCGTAGTCGGACATCAAGTCCGACACGACGAGTACGGGCGCAAAGGCGCCTGTAAAATCAAATGGAGAACGGTACTAGCGATAAGGTACAATATTAAAGATGCAGCGAAGTCAGCGCGTTCCATAATAGGATGCCAACGGCAAAAGGTTGGCTGCAAGTTCTGATTAATTTTGATATTAAGGTTCTTGGGCCTGTCCTAAAGGACTGCTGAATGAGAATGACTAGGGAAAAATATTTT
>CAZOOM010000082.1:0-1465 GCA_964581425.1 uncultured bacterium
CATTTTCTTTATTTATGGCATTGACGCTGACAGAAAAATTATGATAATCATGTTGGTGTTGCCATTTATGGCGCTTTTGCTTCCCTCAATACGCGATCGCGTTCTAGACTTGTTTCAGGGCAATGACACCTCGGGCATTAAGGATCTTAATTCATTCGCCTGGCGCCGACGGTTATGGGTGGACAGCATTCCATGGATTTTGAAAAGCCCCATCCAAGGGCATGGCCTGACTTCATTTGTTCCGATGTCGCAAAGCTTTTCTGCATTCGCGGAAAAAAAAGGTGTAGGGGCACATAACGTATATATTGAAATTCTCTTTGAAATGGGCCTCTTAGGTTTTGTGACTTTTACCGGTGTTTGGGGGAGTTTAATGGGATTTTTTGCGAAACACTGCAAATCGAGCCGATTGGCTTTTAAAAAACAAAGTGTTTTAGCATTTGGCTATGTTTTAAGTTATGTGGTGATTTGCGTCGCAGACAATATGAATTATTATTTAGTTTCGAATTGGTACAGCTGGTTTTTTATTGGGGTGATGGTAGCTTCGGCAGTTAAGTTTCGATCTGAGGTGTCCTCACCCATAACACCAAAATCTAAGCGATGCATAAAAAAGATCTAAAAAATCAAAATATTATCTGTTTCGCGGGTGAAGACTGGTGGTTTCACAATCCGCACTCCAACTCGCACATCATGCAGTCTTTTGCGCGCAGCAATCAAAATATCCAGGTCTTATTCATCAATTCGACGGGCATCAAAATGCCAGACTTGAAATCCGGCGGATTTTTTTGGAAACGCGTGGGAAATAAACTGGGAAGTCTGCTGCGATATTTAAAAAAAGCAGAAAACAATCTTTATGTGATGACGCCCATTGCATTGCCTCTCATCAAGGGGTGTGAAAAGTTTGTGGCCATAGTGAATCATTTTTTACTCGTGATTCAACTGCGTCTGGTGGTCGCTTTTTTAGGTTTTAAGCGACCGCTTCTTTGGGTTACTTCGCCTGTCGCTCGAGATATTGCTTTATATCTTAAAAAACATCTGGGAAAGGGACTGATATATTATTGTTGCGATAATTTATCGCATTTCCCTGGTGTGAATCACGACTACATTTTGGGTCTTGAAAAGGACATTCAGGCCGAAGCGGATCTTTCTTTGTTTGTGAGCCAGCAATTAGCGGAGGATCGAAAGAACTTTGGAACCAACATCCGCCTGCTGAGCCACGGTGTTGACTACGAACATTTTGCTTTAGTCCAGAATCTAAGCTCTGATTCGGTTCCGTTTGATATGAAGGGAGTTCCGCATCCGATCGCCGGTTATGTGGGGGAGATCAAACCGCTTGATTTTGATTTGGTCCGTTATCTCGCCGAAGATCAACCGCAAACATCTTTTGTTTTTATTGGAGATATTTACGCAGAGCTTGCGCAGTTACAACTTCCGAAAAATGTCTATTTTCTAGGAAAAAAACCTTATG
>CAZOOM010000082.1:1475-3682 GCA_964581425.1 uncultured bacterium
ACATGAAACATTTTGATTGTTGCTGCCTTTTTTACGATATGAAAGATACCTTCAATCACTACCGAAATCCTAAGAAATTGATGGAGTATCTTGCTACCGGAAAACCTGTTGTGTCCGTGGATATGCTGCAGATTCGTGAGCTGGGTGACAGTGTTTATGTTGCCAAATCCTATTTAGAGTTTTCAACCCTGCTAAGCCGCGCTTTCTTAGAAGATTTGTCCGAAAAGCGAGCTCAAAGAATTGCGATTGCTCAGGCTCACACCTGGGATGCTGTGGCGTGCCGTGCTGGGCAAATGATCGTAGAGGCTTTAGATGGAAAATAGCCGGATTAAAATTTGTGTTTTAGGAACGCGCGGATTTCCTGGTGTGCAAGGGGGTGTGGAAACTCATTGCGAGAACTTGTATACCCGATTGGCAGATCTCGACTGTGATGTGACCGTTTTTACCCGGCCTGGATATGTGAATTCCGATCTTCGGGAATTTCGCAATGTGCGGCTTGTTCCGCTGAAGTGTCCGAAAAATAAATTTCTTGAAGCACTGCTCCATACCTTTCGCGGCGTTTTTGCGGCGCGAGCTACCGGTTGCGATGTCCTTCATGTCCATGCGATTGGCCCCACTTTTTTTGTCCCGCTTGCGCGGCTTCTCGGAATGAAGGTTGTGGTCACCAATCATGGCCCGGATTACGACCGCCAAAAATGGGGGAAACCCGCGAAGTGGTTTTTACGCACCGCGGAGATGTTTGGAACTCTTTGGGCGAATTCCGTGATTGCCATCTCGCAAACGATCAAGAATCAATTGAGCCATAAATTTAAAGTAAATCCGAATTTGATTCCTAATGGGGTGATTCTTCCGGATACGCTCACGACGAAAGAAACTTTATCCAAGTTTGGCTTAACAGAAAAAAAATACGTGATTGCAGTGGGACGCTTTGTCCCTGAAAAAGGCTTCCATGATTTAATTCAGGCATTTTCAAATCTCGACACGGATTGGAAGCTTGCGATTGTTGGGGCTGCAGATCACGAAGATAGTTACAGCCGTGAGCTAAAGCTTCAAGCAGCGAAAAATCCGAAAATCATTCTCACGGGTTTTCAAAAAGGGCAAGCCCTTAGTGAGCTTTTCACGCACAGCGGTTTGTTTGTTCTTCCTTCCTATCATGAGGGATTACCAATTGTTTTATTAGAAGCTATGAGCTATGGTCTCTCTTGTATTTTGTCTGATATTCCGGCCAATCGCGAAATGGCGCTTCAAGAAGACCGGTATTTTAAAGCGGGCGATGTGCTTGGGATGGCAGAAAAGCTAGAGCATTATATGGAAATGGATCATTTACCACCTCATGAACGAGAGGCCCAGATCCGGCGGATCTTAGAAGATTACAATTGGGACCTCATCGCAAAAAGAACCTTAAATGTCTATCGATCAGTGCTATAAATTATGAGCACTACCGTTTCAGTAATTATCCCATCGTTTAATTCTGCCCACACGATTGAGAAAGTCCTCAACTCAATTCTAAATCAGACTGCTAAAAATCAAATTGTCGAGGTTATTGTTGTTGATTCCTCAGATGATCAAAAAACAAAACAAGTTCTCCTCAGAGCTCAATCGTCGCTTATAAAAGTTATGGATGCGGGAGTGCGAGTCATGCCAGCCTTAGGCAGAAACTGTGGTGCTGAAGCCTCACTTGGGGAGTTGCTGGTGTTTGTTGATTCTGATGCGATTCTTGCTCATAACTGTGTCGAGCAAATCTTAATTGCGTATGAGAAAAAAGGGTATCGTGTTGGAGGCGCTTCGGTTTCCGTCGCTGATTTTCAACTTTCAAAACCGATTGTTTGGGCTCAGTACTTTCTAAAATTTAATGAATTTATGAATTATTCAAGCACCCGAGAAGTTCCTTTTGTCCCTTCTGTCCTTACATTTTGCGAAAAGAAAATATTCAATCAAATCGAGGGTTTTCCGGAAATCCGAGCTGCGGAAGATGTGTTGTTTGGCCTAAGTGCTAATAGAATTTGTAAAGTGTGGTTTGTTGCGCAGGTTCATCTGGCGCATGTTTTTCGTGAAGAGTTCAACGGTTTCATCAAAAATCAAATTTTATTAGGTAAATATGTTTTCCTTTATCGTCGGAAGCGCTCACCGGATGCTTTTTACTATAAAAGTATTTGGCCTGTTGTTTTACTGCCGATTTTCTTGCTTATAAAATACTTCAGAATTAG
>CAZOOM010000082.1:3692-12673 GCA_964581425.1 uncultured bacterium
AATATCACCTTGGATACTTTGCGGACTTATCGCTTGGGGGATAGGTTTTTTGCAGGGGGTATTTGTTGATGAGAAATAGTCAGCACCGTTCACTGATTTCATTATCATTGTGCCTGCTTATTTTTATCGGTTCATCTGTGGCAGAGGAGGCTATGTATCATTGGGAATTTGCGGGCTGGTATGGAGGCGGGTGTTACCCTAATTTGACTTTGGATCCTAAGAATCCCAACCGTGCTTATCTGGTATCTGATGTGGCAGGTATCTGGAAAAGCGAGGATTTGGGGGATCACTGGAGATTTATCACTAAGGGGCTTGGAAATTTGATTGTTTCCTGGCTTGTGATCACGCCTTCTGACTCGAACATTCTTTATGCAGGAACTAAGCGGGGAGTTTATCTTTCGCGGGATGCAGGAGAAAATTGGGAGTTTTGCGATCGTTATCAAAACACGATTTCATTCTCAAGGCCGGTGAATTACCGGAGCGCTGTGGTTTCTGATCCTGATCCGGGCCTGATCTTTATTGGAACGGATTCCGGGAGCGTTCTGAAGAGTGACGATTTCGGAGATCACTGGAGTTCTGCAGGGAGCGAGGAAAAGCCTTTTGGCCATAAAAAAGCCATTACTGCTTTGGCTTTGGTGGATGGAAAATATTTGTTTGCAGGTTCAAAATCAGGACTGGGAAAGCTCAATCTAAAGACTCAGGATTGGGAGCAGATTTCAACAGGTTCACAAGAGGTGTTTGATCTTGAGTGGATCAAAGCCTTGCCAGATCCCGTGCTTTTTGCAGCTGGCGAGAATCGCTTATTTTATTCCTATGATTTCGGGAACACTTGGGCTTCATCCAATCCTCTGCCTCGCGGAGACATCAGGCGTGTTGCAGCATTTCAAAATCAAAAATCAGAAATTTCACTTGCCGTGGTTTGGGAAAAAGGATGGGATGGAGGCGTATTTCTCAGTCATGACTTGGGACAAACGTGGCTTTCAGCAGATAAAAATCTGAAAGCAGATACTGTTTCTGATCCCACCAGGTCTTGGCAAAGGAATGGTGGCCGCACCACTTCTGTAAAAATCCATCCCATCAATCCTCAAATTTTATTTCGCACGGACTGGTGGGGTGCGTGGCGCAGTGATGACGGCGGTACGAGCTGGCATGAAAAAATTATTGGAGCCGCGAATACGGTAGGCAGTGACCTTGCTATTTCCAGGAGTGGATCTCTTGTGGTGGCTACGATGGATAATGGGCTTTTGCGAAGCGATGATCAAGGGAAGACCTATCAGGCATTATTTCCTGGAAAAAAATATGATCCTGCTGCAGCTGGACATGTGTGGAGGGTTTTAATTTCTGAAGACGGAAAAAAAATCGTGGGCACCTCGTCTCCCTGGAATGATCGGACGAATCAAATTATTTTGAGTGAAGACGCGGGGCTTACTTTTAAGCGCGTGAGAAAAGGGCTTCCAGCGGCACGTCCGAAGGTGAATACGATGTGGGGCGAGGGGTATCCGCGGGCGCTTGCTCAGGATCCTAAAGATCTCAATCGATTGTATCTCGGTATCGATGGCGATGATGGGGGCGGGCTTTTTATTTCAGATGACGCTGGAGAAAGTTGGAGTCGATCCCCGGGACAGCCGGGCTCACTCCGTATTTACAATGGGCTTGTGGTGGATCAAAAAGATCCCGCAATTCTTTATTGGGCGGGATGCGGATCTCAGGGTGGCATTTATGTCTCCAAGGATCGGGGACAGACTTGGACACGCGTGTTTAAAGAGAGTCAGTGGGTTTTTGATTTGCATGCAGCTCCAGATGGATCGATTTATGCTGCGATGGACCATTCGGGTGCAGCCTTATATGTTTCACGGAATCAAGGAATGAAATGGAAAAAAATCGGACAGTTTTCGGATCATGGTTCTGCAGAAGCAGTGACTTCAAATCCTGTGGATCCTCAAATGATTGCGGTAAGCGCCGTGGATTGGGGATCGGGTGCACCACAGAAAATTATGCTGAGCCGTAATGCCGGTAAAAAATGGGAAGACATTACAGGGGATTTACCTCCGGGTGCAGGCGCTGCAGCCATGAAGTTTACTCCGGACGGAAATTTCTTAGTGATCTCGCGTATGGCTGGTTCGGTTTATAAAATCAAAATTCATCGTTAGGTTTTTCAATGGACAATTCAAAAACTCTGCCCGAAGTTCGGATCTTGGGGGTCCGGTATCACAATCTCACGGTTGACGAGGTTCTTTCCCGTGCTTTGGATTTTCAGACACCGGAAAAAAAACAAACGGTTTTTTTTCTTAATCTGGACTGCCTTCGCAACGCTCAAAAGGATTTGGAATATAAAAAAATTCTAAACGATCCGCAGAATCTTGTTTTGTCCGATGGAATTGCCCTCAAACTAGTGACGCGTCTTTTTGGAAATCGAATGCGGGATAATTGCAACGGAACGGATCTTTCCCCCAAAATCCTGCAAGTGTGCGCGCAGACCGGGAAATCAGTCTATTTTCTGGGCGGAAAGCCAGGCGTGGCAGAACTTGCTGCCGAGCGTGCGCTCAAATTATTTCCAGGCATTCGCATTGCAGGAACATCTCACGGTTATTTTCAGTCTGAAACGAGCATTGTGGATCAAATCAATGCCTCAGGCGCAGATGTTCTTTTTGTGGGTATGGGCGCCCCGATTCAGGAAAAATTCATCATGCAGAATCGTGATACGCTGAAGCCGCGCCTCTGTCTTGGGATTGGCGCCTTTATCGATTATCTTTCTGGAACCCTGCCGCGTGCGCCGGAGTGGATGATTAAGCTTCATTTGGAATGGTCATGGCGAGTATTGATTGACCCCAGGCGAATGATTCGACGTTATCTGCTCGAAGGGTTGCCGTTTATGATTTCTGTCTTGTGGATATGGTTCAAGAGCAGTTTTGCATTTGGCAAAGAAAGAAAAGACTACTTAGCTTCACTCAAAAGATAATCCGCTTGCTCCTTCGACAGATGTTTTTCAAGATCCGTTAAAAATTCTGAGGCCAGGCTTGCGGCTGATTTCAGGCCCAGTTTCCGGGTAGGAATATCCATTCGAACCATCAGGGCTGTTTTCTTTTGCTGCATGAAGGTCATAGCGATTTGTTTGAGTTTCTGTTCTGGCCAGTCCACTTGTTTCTTATCCATGGTGATCCAGTAAAGCACCAAGGTGCCGCTGCGTTCATCTCCGGCATAAAGGGCATGGGATTTCAGCACACGTTTCCCCAGGTTGAAGTAAAGATCATCCTGAGGCTCTACAGAATTTCCCGCCACATTGAAGCAGATCTTGGGGTGATGAAAATTGCCGCCGTCCAAGATCAAAAACAAAAACTCTTCTTGTAAATTGCTTTTGACCTGATGCGCAAAAAACTCTCCGATAAAATTGTAAGCTGAATCGTTAAGGTCGAGCGATTTTGAAACATCCCGGTGCGTCCAGGCAGGCATTTCCGGAAAATCAAAGGTGAAATGATTGAAGGTTGAAGTCCTTACTTTTCCCAATCCAAAGGCAAAGGCGATGGTTAGGGCTAAAAGCGCGGAGCTTAGCAAGAGTCGAGATTTCAAGATGGCTCCTGTTTCTTTTTGGAAAGCAGGGTATCGAGCCCCACCAAACTTAGTAAACAAATGAGAAACATGAGATATCCGCTCAGTTCATGAAGAATGCCTTCACCCGCAGCCTTTCCCCCAAAATTAATAATGAGACAAAGTATAAAAACACGCAAAGTGTTTGAAATAAGTGCAAGCGGCACAATGCTCAGAGTGAGAAGGGCTTTTTTTATCCCGGTATTTTTAGTGGAATACACGTAAGCACTTCCTAGTGCCAGTAAGGTGATGAGAGAGCGAAAGCCGCTACAGGGTTTTCCTACCACGATCTCATGCTGGTTCAGGGTGATTAAAATACCCTTCAAGGAAACGGGGAACTGAAGGAGCTTGAGCCAATAATAAGACAGATTTGCTGTGGCGCGCTGCATGGGAAGCGTAATGCCATCAAGAATCCCCAAAGGCAGAGGAATTAAGAAAATAAGGTAAACAATGGGGAAGAGGAAGATTTTGAGAGTCTTCGTCCCGTATAAAAAACCGGTGAGTCCTGCTAATGTCAGGATCAGTGACGCAGTTGAAATAAATAAATAATCAAAGCGCCAGCCCAGGATAAAAGCAAACAGCCCTAAAATCAAAATCGCAAGAAAGAGAGTTTGATTTAGGGCTGTTTCAGTGAATCTTGACTGGGATTGATGTAAGGCCGCTTTTCGATGATTCCACGCGATCCAAAGTGAGATCGGCAGAATAAAATACGCATGCGTGTAATCAATCAACGTCCAGCGAATTTGATAAAGCTGTAAGAAGATTGGGAAATATAATCCTGATAATAATCCCCAAGGAACAAAATCAATAATAGAAACCCGGGGGGAGGTTTTCAGGATGATGTCTCGCTTAGCTCAATTGCTTCTTGGATTTAAAATACTTCCGAGAAGACAGGGCAAATCCGCCAAGCAAAAACAGTGCTGCTCCGATAGGCTCAGGCGTGACTGTGAAGTTATCCGTGCTTTTAAACTGATATTTGCTGCCGCTGTAATTCCAGATCGTTTCAACACTCCATTGTCCGTTTTTGCGAACACCTGAATCAAACCAATTATCCAGGCCCTTCCAGTAGGTGACCGGGCTTTCGCCTGAATAAGTTTCATTTTGCGTGGCAACAACATCATTTCCGTATTTCCAAATGCGGTTAAATTGCAGCATTTGAGCGGTATCCACAGTTGGGAAAAGAACGTAGGAGAAGGGTTTGTCATTCCAGCCAAAGGTCAGGCGCGCTAAAGTGCTATTTTCTAGAGTCATGTAAGGAGATCCGCCCGTAGGAATCGGTGGAAAAAGATTTTCACTTGATGAAGAGCTATCAGCAAAGCCAACTCCAGCTCCAAGGGTGAGCATAGCCAATAATAGTGAAAGTGCGATGATGTTTTTTGACTTCATGATCTTTGTGACCCCAATCTTCTGCTTTATTAATTTGATTTACTGAATATCGCTATGGAACTCCTTGTGTCAAATGACGCAAATTAAGTAATTTCCATCTCGATTTCACGTATTATATCGACTTGCTTAGAATTGTCTTTATCAATTTTACAAAATAATTAAAAAGTTAATGATTAATTTAAAATTTTTTAACATTTACAAAGTCTTGCGCTTCCGAATACTAATCCTTGATGAAATTGAGTTTTTTCGATATCTTGAATCTGTGAAAAGCAAACTCCTTATAAAAAACAAGCATAAAAAGTATTTTTTATCTCAATCGAAAGTAAAAAAGAATGCTTAAGGAAAAACAAAATTTTGTCCGCAATTTAATCGTGGTGACGGATCTACTCCTTGTCCTTGGAGCTTTTTTTTCAGGTCATGTGATTATCCAGTGGCTGAGTTTGCAGATGAGAGTAGATGCCATATTACCGCTTTACCCTGTTCATCTTTATTTGAATCTAATCCCTGTGATTTTATTTTTGTGGAGCGCGACGCTTCATGCCATGGGAATGTACCGATCCTTTCGCGGGCGTGATTTGGCAGATATCTGCGCAGATATTTGTAAATCTGGTTTTATTGTGATGGTTCTTTTTGGAGGATTTGCTTACCTTTTCAGACTGCAGTATGTGAGCCGGGTTTTCATTACTCTAGTCATGCTCTTGTCTGGTTTTCTTTTGATGACTGAAAAAATGATTTTATTTCAGATCATGCGAGGTGTTAGAAAAAAAGGATTAAACTATCGACAAATCGTAATTGTGGGAACGGGCCTGCGTGCTCAGGATTTCATTGATGTGGTTCGCGAACACTCGGATTGGGGTTTGCGAATCCTAGGTTTGATTGATGACGATCCAGCGCTTGTGGGCCGGGAGATCAAAGGATGCAAGGTGATAGGCACTCTTTCCAGTATGTCTGAAATTTTAACAACACAGATTGTGGATGAGGTTGTTTTTATTGTGCCGCGTTCCTGGATGGGCAAAATCGAGGATGCGATTTCCTTAAGTGAGGTTCTTGGAAAACGAGTCAGCATGGGGCTTGATTACTTCAATATGAAATTTGCAAAAGCCAGGGTGACAGATTTAAGTGGATTTGAGCTTTTATCGTTTGAAACCACTCCGGATGTTTATTGGCAGCTTGCCGTGAAACGGATGCTGGACATTCTCATGTCGTTAACCATTCTCGCAGTGCTGAGTCCTTTTTTTCTGATCCTGGTCGCGCTGGTTAAAATGACTTCCAAGGGGCCTCTCTTTTTTAAACAGGAAAGATGCTGTTTGAATGGACGGAGTTTCATGCTCTATAAATTTCGAACCATGGTCGAGGATGCCGAACAGCGACTTGAGGAAATCCGAAAATATAATGAGATGGCTGGGCCTGCCTTTAAAATGACGAATGATCCGCGCATTACGCCGATCGGCAAATGGCTACGCAAGTTCAGTCTTGATGAATTTCCTCAATTGATGAATGTTTTAATGGGAGATATGAGTATTGTTGGTCCGCGTCCTCCTGTCCCTTCGGAAGTGGCTAAGTACGAGCTATGGCAGCGAAGACGTCTCAGCATGCGTCCTGGGTTGACGTGTTTGTGGCAAGTCAGCGGCCGAAATAAAATTACAAGTTTTGATGAATGGATGAGACTGGATCTCTCGTACATTGATCACTGGTCCCTTTGGCTGGATCTTTGGATTTTTTTGAAAACCATTCCGGTTGTGATTCTTGCTCACGGAGCAAAATAGGTTTTTTGAAGACTCTTCTCGAGATGGTCATCTTCCCAAAATCTGATAAAATACCGAAATTCCAAGGAAAGAAGATTTTATGAAACAAAAAGATTATTACGCAGCCTTAGGCGTTTCTGAAAATGCCTCTGAAGCAGATATTAAGAAGACGTACCGGAAACTTGCCATTAAATACCATCCGGACAAAAATAAAGGGTCTAAAGAGGCGGAGGCCAAGTTCAAAGAGCTTTCTGAAGCCTACTATGTCTTAGGCGATAAGAAACGCCGTGCAGAATATGATCAAATGAAAAAATTCGGAGGCGCTGGATTTCAGGGAAATTACGCCGGCGCTCAAGGGTTTGATTTTGAAGATTTGCTCCGACAATTTGGATCAGGAAGGGGAGGTGCGCGTGGTGCATCTTCCCAATATTCTGCTTTCAGTGATATTTTTGAAGATTTGTTTTCAGGCGGAGGCGTTCGCGGGGCTCGAACATCTCGGGGACCTTCCACACCTTACGAATATTACTCGCAGCCGGGGGCCGGGTATACTTCTCATGAGGAAGATGTTCAATCTGCTGGCGTGGATGCCGATATTAGGGTGAAACTGCGCATGAGCGCTGAGAAGGCGCGAAGCGGCGGAAAAGTCAATTTTAAAACCCCGGAAGGGAAGATGCTCTCTGTGAACATTCCTGCAGGAATCAAAGATGGACAGAAATTGCGCCTTGCAAGACAAGGGAAACTTTGTCCGTCCTGCCAGCATGAGGGAGATCTGATTCTTCAAATCAAGATTGGATAAATTCATGATGCGATCTTCAAAAAAACACCGCCCGTATGCCACGGGAAATAGCAAGCTTGACCGAGAAATCAAAGCGTTGGTTGCCAAGGTCAACGGGGATAAATACGGTCATTACATCGAAGATATTTTTACCACGGGTGTGAAAATTATCGAAGATTCCATTGATCCTGCAGATGTGAGAATGCTTACCATTGCTTTGAAAGAACTTCGATATGCTTTGCGTGTTTTTCTTCCTTACGAACATATCCGCAAGGTCGCTATTTTTGGATCTGCCCGCCTTCCCGAGACCTGCAAGGATTACAAACTTGCCAAGCAGTTTGCCCAGGCTATTGTCCGTGAGGGCTGGATGGTCATCACCGGAGCGGCTTCCGGTATTATGAGTGCTGGCAATGAAGGTGCGGGTCGTGAAAATAGTTTTGGCGTGAATATTCAGCTTCCTTTTGAGCAGGAAGCGAATCATACGATTGCAGATGATCAAAAGCTGATTCACTTCAAATACTTTTTCACTCGTAAACTTATTTTTATGCGCGAGTCTGATGCCACGATTCTTTTTCCCGGAGGATTTGGAACTCATGACGAAGGATTTGAAACACTGACTTTAGTGCAGACAGGAAAGGCTCCGATGCGTCCGATTGTTTGCATGGACGCGCCAGGCAGCAAATATTGGAAGAGTTTTAAATATTTTATTCAGTACCAGCTCGGGAGAGGAAAACTGATTGATCATGATGATATGGAATTGATCCATTTCACTCATAATGTGGATGATGCAGCGCGTTACATTACTCAGTTTTATCACAATTATCACTCAAGCCGCTATATTGGAGATATGTGCGTGATTCGAGTGAAACGTGCCATTTCTCCAAAATTAATGGAGAAGCTGAACCAGAATTACCGGGAAATCATTAAAAAAGGGAAGATTGCACAAACCCCAACCGCTTTTCCTGAAGAAGCGGAAGAGACTTCGGCGATCGGACTCCACCGGATTTATTTTCATTTCACGAAACGGCGTTTTTCCAGATTGCATGCTTTGATTCGTGATTTAAATAAAGAATAATTTTCTCATCAATATTTTTCGGGCAATTTCCGCCAGAAGTCATGGCGGATCGGCCATGAAGTATGGCCGAAGCTCAGTTTCGCTACAAAGTGCTAGCGGGTCCGTCCAACTGCGCTTTGTGAACGGGTCCGACGGGCAGTTTGGCGGGGGTTAGAATTTTTTTTATCGGGCAATTAGCTCAGTTGGTTAGAGCATCTCCTTTACACGGAGAGGGTCAGGGGTTCGAATCCTCTATTGCCCATGTTTTTTATCTTGAAGCTCTGATTGATTTTGTGCTTGAGCGAAATTCAAGGAATCGATACAATACGCCCTCTTCCTAATCCTCTCGGTTCATCCGGGAGCGATTTTCTTCGGTGGGCCCGTAGCTCAATTGGTTAGAGTACTGGATTGTCGATCCAGGTGTTGCGGGTTCAAG